>NZ_JANODC010000404.1:0-13955 GCF_031412495.1 Rhizobacter sp.
GCGCCGCCGAGCGGCAGGCCATCAATGCACCGATGCAGGGCACGGCCGCCGACCTCATCAAGCTGGCCATGATCGCGGTGCAGGAGCGGATCGACCGCGAAGGCCGGGCGACGCGGATGGTCATGCAGGTGCACGACGAGCTCGTCTTCGAGGTGCCGCACGCCGAGCTCGACTGGGCCCGCGCGACGCTGCCGACGGTGATGGCCGGCGTGGCGACGCTGGCGGTGCCGCTGGTCGCCGACGTCGGCATCGGCGCCAACTGGGACGAGGCGCACTGAGCCAAGCCGAGGCTCGCCCTCCCTGTCACGAAACTGTCGCAATCCGCCTCCTACACTAGGCAATGAGTTCACCCGCCGCCAAGGCACGGGTGGCGATGCCGCCGCTGCTGAAGCGGGAAAGCGCCATCCTCGGCTTCAACCGGCGGGTCCTGGCCCAGGCCCAGCGGGGGGACGTGCCGCTGCTCGAGCGGCTTCGCTACGTGTGCATCGTCTCGTCGAACCTCGACGAGTTCTTCGAGGTCCGCTTCGCCGACTGCCTGGAGGCGTCGCGCCTGCCGGGCACCTCGACCACGCCGGCCGACATCGAGTCGCTCGCCGCCGAGGCGCATGCCCTGATCGACGAGCAGTACGCCGTGTTCAACGACGAGGTCATGCCCGCCCTGGCCACCCAGGGCATCCGCATCGTCCACCACTTCCAGCGCAACGCGGCCGAGCGGCGCTGGGTCAAGGAATTCTTCGAGACCCAGGTGCGACCTCTCCTCGTGCCGGTCGGGCTCGACCCGTCGCACCCGTTCCCGCAGGTCGCCAACAAGTCGCTCAACTTCATCGCCCGGCTCGCCGGCAAGGATGCTTTCGGCCGGCGCAACACGGTGGCCATCGTCAAGGTCCCGCGCGTGCTCCCTCGCGTCATGAAGCTGCCGCCCAAGCGGGGCGATCCGGTGCAGAGCTTCGTGCTCCTGACCAGCGTGATCCGGGCCCACCTGGGCGAGCTGTTCCCCGGCCGCGAGGTGGAGACGTTCTCGCAGTTCCGGATCACCCGCGATTCCGACCTCGAGGTCGACGCCGACGTCAGCAACCTGCGCCAGGCGCTCCGCTCGAGCCTGACGACGCGCCACTTCGGCCAGGCCGTCCGCCTCGAAGTCGGCAGCACCTGCCGGGCCGAGCTGTCCGGGTTCCTGCTGCGCCAGTTCGGCCTCGCCGAGTCGGCGCTCTACAAGGTCAACGGGCCGGTCAACCTGGTCCGGATGAACGAGCTGACCTACCTGGCGCACGCTCCGGCGCTGCGCTTTCGGCCGTTCGAGCCGGCCTGGCCGGCGAGCCTGCCGCGCCAGCAGTCGATGTTCGAGCGGATGCGCGCCGGCGACCTGCTCCTGCACCAGCCGTTCGAATCGTTCGAGCCGGTGGTCCAGTTCGTGCGCGAGGCGGTGCACGACCCTGCGGTGCTCGCCATCAAGATGACGATCTACCGCGCCGGCGGCGAGTCGCCGCTGATGGACCTGCTGATCGACGCCGTACGCCGGGGCAAGGAAGTGATGGTCGTGGTCGAGCTGAAGGCGCGCTTCGACGAGGAGGCCAACATCAACTGGGCCGAGCGGCTCGAGGCTGTCGGCGCGCAGGTGGTCTACGGCGTTGTGGGTCTGAAAACGCATGCCAAGCTGATCCTGGTGACCCGTCGGGAGGGCGGACGGCTGCGTCGCTATGCCCACATGTCGACCGGCAACTACAACGAGGCGACGGCCCGTCTCTACACCGACCTGAGCTTCTTCACCGTCGACCCCGACCTGACCAGCGATGCCGATGCCGTTTTCCAGCAGCTCGCCAGCCTCGGCCGCACCCGGCCGCTCAAGGCCTTGCTGCAGGCGCCGTTCACGCTGCACGAGCAGATGCTGGCCCACGTCGGCCGCGTGGCCGAAGCGGCGGCTGCCGGGCGCACGGCGCGCATCGTCGTGAAGATCAACGCGCTCACTGACGTGCCGCTGATCGAGGCGCTGGTGCGCGCCGGGCAGGCCGGAGCACAGATCGACCTCATCGTCCGCGGCGCCTGCATGCTGCCGCCGGGGCTCGAGGGCGTGACCGACCGGATCCGCGTCCGCTCCATCGTCGGCCGCTTCCTCGAGCACACCCGCATCGCCTATTTCCGCTGGGGCGACGGCGCCGGCGACGAGGCCGTCTTCCTGTCCAGCGCCGACTGGATGGGGCGCAACATGTTCGGGCGGATCGAGATCGGCTGGCCACTGCGCGACCCGCGCCTGCGTCAGCGGGTGATCGACGAGTGCCTGGTGCCCTACCTGCGCGACAACCGCGACGCCTGGCTGCTGCAGCCCGACGGCAGCTACGAGCGCGTCGCCGACGGTCCGGACTCGGCCCAGGAGGCGCTCGTCAACCGCTACGCCGGCCGCGTCTGATGGACCTCATCCTCTGGCGGCACGCCGAAGCGGTGATGGAGAGCGAGGATCAGCCCGACCTCGAGCGCCCGCTCACCAGCAAGGGCGAGCGGCAGGCGCAGCGGATGGCCGAGTGGCTCAACCGTCACCTCGCCCATTCGACGCGCGTGCTCGTCAGCCCGGCCTTGCGCTGCCAGCAGACGGCGCAGGCGCTCGGCCGCAAGTTCCGCACCGTCCCCGCATTGGCGCCCGGTGCCGGGGCCGGGGCGCTGCTGGCAGCGGCGCGCTGGCCGGACGCCAGCGAGCCGGTCCTCGTCGTCGGGCACCAGCCGACCGTGGGGCTCGTCGCCGCCCTGGCCCTGACCGGCACGGCTCAGCCCTGGTCGGTGAAGAAGGGGGCGGTGTGGTGGCTGCGCAGCCGCTCGCGCGAGGAGGGCGAGCGCGTCGTCCTGCAGGCGGTGCAGGGCCCCGACTCGCTCTAGGCAGCGTTTCCTAGGCTTCGCCCCCGACCAGGCGCGGCGGGCGGGCGCCCGTCTTCACCTTGGTCCAGGCGGCGACTTCCTCGCGCAGCAGGTGCAGTGCGCGCGGGTGGGCGTCGGCCCAGTCCGGCTCGATGCCGATCGACGCGCCATCGCTGCCCGGCCGCAGGGTGATGAGGCCGGGGTCGACGTCGTCGCGGGCGTGGCAGACGATCACGGCCAGGCGCAGGCAGAGCAGGCGCAGGGCGAACCCAGCGTCCTGCAGCTGCGCCTCCATCTTGCGCAGGCCGCCGCGGTGGCCGAGCACGAGCTCGCCCATGCGCCGCAGCTGGTTCTGCGAGAACCCGGGCGCATCGACGTGCGTCAGCAGGTAGGCGCTGTGCCGATGGTGGTCGTGGTGCGAGACCATCATCCCGGCTTCGTGCAGGGCGGCGGCCCAGCCGAGCTCGCGCGCCGCCTCGTGGTCGGCCTTCGGGTCGGCATCGGCCAGGAGCGACGTGGCCAACGCGCCGACCCGTCGCGCCTGGTCGGCATCGACGCCGAATCGCTGCTGGAGCTCGTGCACCGACTGCTCGCGCAGGTCCTCGCCGCCGGCGAGCCGTTCCGCGGTCTGCCGTGCTTCTAGGTCGAAGATCACGCCCTGGCGGAGCGCGCCGCGCGCCGGCTTCAGCTCGGCGATGCCGAAGTGCGCCGCCAGCGTGTAGAGGATGGCCAGGCCGCCGCCGATCACGGCGCGGCGGTCGTCCTTCAGCCCAGGCAGGTCGAGGCGGTCGGCGCTGCCGGCCTCGAGGCAGCGCTCCATGAGCCAGCGCAGGCCGTCGGGCGTGACGCGTCCGTCGCTGACGCCGGCCGCGGCGAGGATCTGCGAGACCGCGCCCACCGTTCCCGAGGAACCGAGCGCCTCCGACCAGTGCCGGGGCGCGAACGGCACCAGCGCCTCCTCGAGCTCGGCGCCGGCGGCGACCTGCGCTTCGTGGAAGCCGCGCTTGCTGAAGCGGCCGTCGGGGAAATACTTCATCGACAGGCTGACGCTGCCGATCCGGAACGACTCGGCCAGGAGCGGGCGCGGCCCCCGGCCCAGGATCATCTCGGTCGAGCGGCCGCCGATGTCGACCACCAGGCGCGGCTGCGACGACGGCTGCAGGCGCGCGACCCCGGCGTAGATGAGGCGGGCCTCCTCGCGTCCGGAGATGACCTCGATCGGGTGGCCGAGGGCCTGTTCGGCGCGAATCAGGAACATGTCGCGGTTGGTCGCCTCGCGCAGCGTCTGCGTCGCCACCGCGCGCACCTGCGCCGGGGCGAAGCCGTCGAGCCGGCGCGCGAAGCGGGCCAGGCAGTCGAGCCCGCGCATCGCCGCGCCCTCGTCGAGCATGCCGGTCTCGTCGAGACCGGCGCCGAGGCGCACCGTCTCCTTCAGGTAGTCGATGCGGCGGTAGCGCCCGTCCTGCAGCTGACCCACCTCGAGGCGGAAGCTGTTCGAGCCCATGTCGATGGCAGCCAGCGGCCGGCTGGCGCGCGGCTCGCTCTCGCTCGCGGCGGCAGAGGTCGTTTCCATGCGCCGCATTGTGGGCCGGTGCATGCACCTCGCCGGGTCGGACGGCACGCCGAAGCTTCCTAGAATGCCCTGTCCACCGCCCCGGAAAGTCGCTCGATGCTGCGCCCCGATCCCGACCTCGTTCCCGTCTCTGGCCTGCGTTCGCCCACGGGCATGGGCTACGCGGCGGCGACGCAGCCGGTCGCCGCGCAGGCGATCAGCACGCCGGCCGACGATCTCGTCGCCGGCGAGGTCAGCATCGCTTCGGGCGACTTCGCGATGCCGGCCTACCGCGCCTGCCCGCAGGGCGCGGGGCCGTTCCCGGTCGTCCTGGTGGTGTCCGAGATCTTCGGCGTGCACGAGTACATCGCCGACGTGGCGCGGCGCTTCGCCCGCCTGGGCTACCTGGCCATCGCCCCGGAGATGTTCGTGCGCCAGGGCGACGCCAAGGCGCCGGCGGAGATCGCGACGCTGTTCGCCAGCATCGTCTCGAAGGTCCCGGATGCGCAGGCGATGGCCGACCTCGACGCCTGCGTCGCCTGGGCCGCCCGGAACGGAGGCAACACCGGCCGCCTCGCGGTCACCGGCTTCTGCTGGGGCGGGCGCATGACCTGGCTCTACTGCGCGCACAGTCCGGCGGTCCGATGCGGCGTCGCCTGGTACGGACGGCTGAGCGGCCCGACCACGCCCTTGCAGCCGCGGCACCCGGTCGACGTCGCTGCGGAGCTGCGCGTCCCGGTGCTCGGCCTCTACGGCGATGCCGACGCCGGCATCCCGCTGGAAGCGGTCGAGCAGATGAAGGCGGCGCTGGCCGCGGGCAGCGCCGCGGCGCGGGCCTCGCAGTTCGTCGTCTACCCGAAGGCGCAGCACGCCTTCCATGCCGACTACCGCCCGGCCTACGACGCGGCGGCGGCGCAGGACGGTTGGCAGCGCTGCCTCGCCTGGCTGCGCGCGAACGGCGTGGCATGACGCGGCCCGGCCGCGCCCGGGTCGCCGCAGCGCTCGCTCCTCGCGTGCCCGTCGCGTGACGCTCGCCTGGATCGTCCTGGCGACGCTGGCGGGCGGGATCCTCTCGGTGGCGATCGCCGCCGGCCTGACCGTGGCGGTGCTGTCGCGCGTGGTCCACCACCTCGTGAGCCTGTCGACCGGGGTGCTGCTCGCCACCGCCCTGCTGGACCTGCTGCCCGAGGCTTTCTCCGGCCAGGTGCCGGCTCAGACGCTGTTCGCGACGCTCCTCGGCGGCCTGCTCTTCTTCTTCCTCCTCGAGAAAGCCGAGCTGTTCCGGCACAGCCACCACCACGAGGGCGACGATCACCACCATCACCACGGCTTCGACCGGCAGCAGGCGGGACGGGGCGGCTGGACCGTCATCCTCGGCGACAGCATCCACAACTTCTGCGACGGCATCATCATCGCCGCCGCCTTCCTCGCCGACACCCGGCTCGGCGTCGTCACCGCGCTGGCGATCATCGCCCACGAGATCCCGCAGGAGGTCGGCGACTACATCGTGCTGCTCAACGCCGGGCTGTCACGCGGCCGGGCCCTGTTCTACAACGCGCTGTCCGGGCTGGCCGCGGTGGTCGGCGGCGTCCTCGGCTATTTCGTGGTCGGCCCCTGGCAGGCGTTCTTCCCGTACCTGCTGGTCATCGCCGCGAGCAGCTTCATCTACGTCGCCGTCGCCGACCTGATCCCGCAGCTGCAGCACCGCCTGACGCTGCGCGAGACGGCGGCCCAGCTGGCCTGGCTCGGCGCCGGCATCGCCATCGTCGCCCTGGCCATGGCGGCCCTGCACGCCCACTGAGGGCAGCGGCGCGCTTCAGCGGATCAGGAGGACCGGCACCTTCGAGTGGCTGATCACGTCGCGCGTCTCGCTGCCGAGGAAGAGCGAGGCCAGGCCCTTGCGGCCGTGCGAGCCCATGACGATGAGGTCGCAGCGCTCCCTGGCGGCATGATCGACGATCGCCTCCCAGGGCTGGAGGCCCTCGACGGTCTGCGCGTGGCAGACGATGCCGCCGGCGTCGCAGGCGTCCATCACGGCGCGCACGTGGCGCGCCGCCGTGCGCTCCTGGGCGTCGAAGAATTCCTGGGGCGGCGTCGGCTGCATCTCGGCGACGGCGCCGTAGGGGAACGGCTCCTTGACGCAGAGGGTGAAGATCTCGGCGCCCAGGGCCTTGGCCAGGCCCACCGCGGCAGCGACGGCGCGCTGCGTGATCTCGGAGCCGTCGGTCGGGACGAGGATTCGCTTGTACATCGAGGCACCTCCAGCGTTGCGGCGCGATCTTCGCATCGCCGCGGGTGCGCGTCGACTTCGTAAACGCTAGCCGGTCGCGACCGGCCGCGCCGGGTCGGAGGACCATTCGCTCCACGAGCCGGGGTAGAGAACCGATCCGGCGAGGCCGGCATGCTCCATCGCCAGCAGGTTGTGGCAGGCGGTGACGCCGGAGCCGCAGGAGTGGATCACGTCGGCGCCGGGCACGGGGCCGAGCAGGGCCGCGAACTCCCCCCGCAAGGCCTCGGCCGGCTTGAAGCGCCCGCCGGCGTCGAGGTTGTCCTTGAAGAAGCGGTTGAGGGCACCCGGGATGTGCCCGGCGACACGGTCGAGCGGCTCGGTCTCGCCGCGGAAGCGCTCGGGGGCGCGGGCGTCGACGAGCGCCGCGCCGGAACCCCGGCGCGCGACCGCGTCGGCATCGGCGATGGCGACGAGCGACGGGCGCTCCCGATACGGCGGCGCCGCCCTCGGCAGCGGCGTCGGGTCGCTGGTCAGGGCGCCGCCGGCGTTCTGCCAGCCCTGCAGGCCGCCGTCGAGCACGGCCACGGCCTCGTGCCCAAGCCAGCGCAGCATCCACCAGAGCCGCGCGGCGTAGACACCGCCCTGGGCATCGAGGGTGACGACCTGGGTCTCTGGCCGGATGCCGAGCGCGCCGAGGGTGCGCGCGAAGTCCGGCCTCTCGGGCAGCGGATGGCGGCCGTTGCGGCCGGTCTTGACCCCGGCGAGGTCGCGGTCGAGATGGAGGTAGTGCGAGCCCCGGATGTGGCCGGCGGCGAAGCGGCGCTCGCCGGCGCCGGTGTCGGCGAGATCGAAGCTCGCGTCGAGGAGCACCGGCGCCCGGACCTCGGCGACCGAGGCGGCGAGATCCTGCGGGCTGATTAGGGTCGTGCGGTTCGTGTTCATCAGGTCTTCCGGAGATCGGCGCGTGGCCTCACGGCCGCCTCGGGCTGCGCTCCATTTCGCGCCAGTACCACTCGTGGAACTGCTGCATGCCGTCTTCCATCGGGCTCTGGTACGGGCCGAAGTCGTCCTCGCCGCGCACGAGCAGGGCCTGCCGGCCGGCGTCCATGCGCAGGGCGATCTCGTCGTCCTCCGCGCAGGTCTCCCAGTAGGCCGCCTGCTCGGCCTCGACGAACTCGCGCTCGAAGGCGTGGATGTCCTCCGGGTAGTAGAACTCGACGAGGTTGAGCGTCTTGCGCGGCCCGCGCGGGTACAGCGTCGAGACGACGAGGACGTGCGGATACCACTCGACCATCGTCGCCGGGTACGAGGTCAGCCAGATCGCGCCGTGCCGCGGCACCGGGTCGGGGAAGCGGCCCGCGCGGTAGGCCAGCACTGCGTCGTGCCACTTGCGATAGGCCGGAGACCCCGGCTTGGCGAGCTCGTTCTTCGGCCCGACGGTCTGCACCGAATGGTGCGGGCCGAACTCCCAGCGCAGGTCCTCGCAGGTGACGAACTGGCCGAGCCCGGGGTGAAACGGTGCGACGTGGTAGTCCTCGAGGTAGACCTCGATGAAGGTCTTCCAGTTGTAGTCGCATTCGTGCAGCTTGAAGCTGTCGAAGGTGTAGCCGGTGAAGTCGAGATCGCGCGCGGCGCCGACGCCCGAGAGCTCCGCCGCGATGTCGCGGCCGGCCGAGGCACCCTGCGGCTGTTCGAAGAGCATGCCGTTCCACGACTGCAGGGGGAAGCTCTCCAGGTCGCGGCAGGGGTCGTCCGCGAAGTGCGGCGCGCCGATGAGCTGGCCGCCGAGCCCGTAGGTCCAGCGGTGCAGCGGGCAGACGATGTTGCTGCCGCTGTGGCCGCGCCCGCGCAGCATGATCGCCTGGCGATGCCGGCACACGTTGGACAGCAGGCGCACCCCTTGTGCCGTGCGCACGAGGGCGCGGCCTTCGCGTTCCTGGGGCAGGGCGTGAAAGTCGCCGACCGCCGGGACGGCCAGCTCGTGCCCGACGTAGCTCGGCGAGCCGGCGAAGAGCACCGCCATCTCGCGCTCGAAGAGTTCCGGATCGAAGTAGCTTCCGACGGGAAGCTGGGTCTGGCTGCGGGCGAGCTTTTCGCCTGCGACGCGCGGGTCGGACATGGCCCCAAGTTCCTCCTAGAGCGGTGCCGGCGCCCAGAAAGGACGGCGTGAGAGTGCGGCCGCAGCCGTGGGCAGCAGGGGCAGGGAGTGTACCCGCGCACTTTTGCGCATCCGGGCAAGGCGCCTGTCCGAGCTGGTGCAGCGCCGAAGATGGGGCCCTCGTCGCTGACTACAATCGAAACTTTTCCGACCTGGAATGACGACCGACTCCGCGACGGCCTGCGCACGGGCCCTGCCTGCCACCTACGAGGCCGCCCTGGCCGAGCTGGAAGCCCTCGTTGCATCGATGGAGGAGGGCCAGTTGCCTCTCGAGAGCCTTCTCACCGGCTACCGGCGTGGCACCGAGCTCCTCCAGTTCTGCCGCAGCCGGCTGGAGGCGGTCGAGCAACAGGTGCGGGTCCTGGAAGACGGCCAGCTCAAAGCCTGGCCCGCTGCATGAAGAGAGACGCCTTCGATACGTGGTCACTGGCCGAGCTCGACGCGGTCGAGGCCGCGCTCGACCACTTCGTTCCAGCGCACGCGCCTGCCGGCCTCGGCGAGGCGATGCGCTACGGCGTTCTCGACGGCGGCAAGCGCCTGCGCGCGCTGCTTGTCCTAGCGGCCTCCCATGCCGTGCGCGGCGAGCGCGAGGCCGCCCTGCGGGCCGCCTGCGCCGTCGAGCTGATCCATGCCTATTCGCTCGTCCACGACGACCTCCCGTGCATGGACAACGACGTCATGCGGCGCGGCAAGCCGACCGTGCACGTGCGCTTCGGCGTCGCCCCGGCAATGCTTGCCGGCGACGCCATGCAGGCCCTGGCCTTCGAGGTGCTGACGCCCGTCGACGGCAGCGTCGCCCCGGCGCTGCAGGCGCGCCTGTGCGCGCTCCTCGCCCGGGCCGCAGGCGCCGAGGGCATGGCCGGCGGGCAGGCGATCGACCTGGCCAGCGTCGGCCTCCCGCTCGACGAGCACGTCCTTGCCGACATGCACCGCCGCAAGACCGGAGCCCTGCTGCGGGCGAGCGTGCTCATGGGCGCGGCCTGTGGGCCGACCAGCCCCGAGCAGCTGCGTGCCCTGGCCGCCTACGGCGACGCGATCGGACTCGCCTTCCAGGTCGTCGACGATATCCTCGACGTGACGCAGGCCTCGGCCACGCTCGGCAAGACGGCCGGCAAGGACCAGGACAGCAACAAGCCGACCTACGTCAGCGTGCTCGGCCTCGAGGCCGCCTGGACCCACGCGCGCGAGCTGCGCCGCGTCGCCCAGGCCGCCCTCGACCGGGGCGGGCTCGGCGACACCGAGCGACTGCGCGCCCTGGCCGACCGCGTCGTCGACCGCGAGTCTTGACCACCATGCCTGCGAAGAAGAAGCTTCTCGACGCCATCGACGTTCCGGCCGACGTGCGCCGCCTGTCGCGGCTCGAGCTGAAGCAGCTCGCGGGCGAGCTGCGCGAGTTCGTGGTTCAGATCGTGTCGCAGGCGGGCGGCCATTTCTCGTCGAACCTGGGCACGGTCGAGCTCACGATCGCGCTGCACCACGTCTTCGACACGCCGCACGACCGCATCGTCTGGGACGTGGGCCACCAGACCTATCCGCACAAGACGCTCACCGGCCGCAAGGGCCGCATGCCGACGCTGCGCCAGCTCGGCGGCATTTCGGGCTTTCCGCGCCGCGACGAGAGCGAGTACGACACCTTCGGCACCGCTCATTCGTCGACCTCGATCTCGGCCGCGCTCGGCATGGCCGTCGCGTCGCGCATGAAGGGCGAAGCGCGCAAGTGCGTGGCCGTGATCGGCGACGGCGCGATGAGCGCCGGCATGGCCTTCGAGGCGCTGAACAACGCCGGCTGTCCGCACAACGACATGCATGCCGACCTGCTCGTGATCCTCAACGACAACGACATGTCGATCTCGCCGCCGGTCGGCGCGCTGAACCGCTACCTGGCCCGGCTCATGAGCGGCAAGTTCTACGCCGCCGCCAAGGAGACCGCCAAGACGGTGCTGAAAAACGCGCCGCCGCTGTTCGAGCTGGCCCGGCGCTTCGAGGAGCACGCCAAGGGCATGGTCGTGCCGGGCACCATCTTCGAGGAGTTCGGCTTCAACTACGTCGGCCCCATCGACGGCCACGACCTCGACTCGCTGATCCCGACCCTCGAGAACCTGCGCGACTTGAAGGGCCCGCAGTTCCTGCACGTCGTCACGAAGAAGGGCTACGGCTACAAGCTCGCCGAGGCCGATCCGGTCGGCTACCACGCCGCCTCCGGCAAGTTCGACCCGCTCGTGGGCTTCGTCAAGTCGAAGGCGCCGAGCAAGACCACCTTCACCCAGGTGTTCGGCCAATGGCTGTGCGACATGGCCGAGAAGGACGAGCGCCTCGTCGGCATCACCCCGGCCATGCGCGAGGGCTCGGGCATGGTCGAGTTCGCCAAGCGCTTCCCGAAGCGCTTCCACGACGTCGGCATCGCCGAGCAGCATGCGGTGACCTTCGCCGCCGGCCTGGCCTGCGAGGGCATCAAGCCGGTCGTCGCGATCTACTCCACGTTCCTGCAGCGCGCTTACGACCAGCTGATCCACGACGTCGCGATCCAGAACCTGCCGGTGGTCTTCGCGCTCGACCGCGCCGGCCTGGTGGGTGCCGACGGCGCCACGCACGCCGGCGCCTACGACATCGCCTACCTGCGCTGCATTCCCAATATCAGCGTCCTGACGCCGGCCGACGAGAACGAGTGCCGGCAGGCGCTCTACACCGCCTTCGTGCAGCAGCACCCCGTCGCCGTGCGCTACCCGCGCGGCTCCGGCGCCGGGGTCGCGATCCAGTCCGAAATGACCGAGATCCCGTTCGGCAAGGGCGAGATCCGGCGCGAGAGCACGCGCAACGCGGCGCAGCCGGGGCGGCGGATCGCCATCCTCGCCTTCGGCACGCTCCTGTACCCCGCGCTGGCCGCGGCGGAGAAGCTCGATGCGACGGTCGCCAACATGCGCTTCGTCAAGCCGCTCGATGTCACCCTGGTGACGCATCTGGCGAGCCGGCATGATGCAATCGTGACCGTCGAGGAGGGATCGGTCATGGGCGGGGCAGGCAGTGCGGTGCTGGAAGCGTTGGCGCAGGCGCGGATCGAGATCCCGGTGCTGACGCTCGGCCTGCCCGACACCTTCGTCGAGCACGGCGACCCGGCCAGGCTGCTGGCCCAGTGCGGGCTCGACGCCGCCGGCATCGAGCAGTCGATCCAGCGCCGCTTCGGCGCGCCGCCGGCGCTGCTGCGCGCCGCCGCCGGGCAATAGCAGAAGCGACCCGCGCCGCATGACCAACCTGATCGACGCCCTCCACATCCCCGACACGCAGTCGGCCCGCGATGACCGCAAGCTCGCGATCCAGCGCGTCGGCGTGCGCGGCGTTCGCTACCCGCTGCAGCTGCGCATCGAAGGCGCCTCGCTGCAGACCGTGGCCGACTGGGCCCTCGACGTCGCCCTGCCCGGGGAGCAGAAGGGCACGCACATGTCGCGCTTCGTGGCCTGGCTCGACTCGATCGACGAGCCGCTCGACGCGACCGCGCTGCGCCGCCACGCCGTCCGCATGCTGGAGCTGCTCGGCGCCGATGCCGGGCGGATCGAGGCGGGCTTCCCGTTCTTCCTGCGCAAGCGGGCGCCGGTCTCCGGCGTCGAGAGCCTGCTCGAGTACCAGGGTCGCTGGATCGCCGAGGCCGGTGCTGCGGGCGTGAAGGTCTTCGCCGAGGTCGTGGTCCCGGTCAAGTCGCTCTGTCCGTGCTCGAAGGAGATCTCCGACTACGGCGCCCACAACCAGCGCTCGCACGTGACGATCCGCGTCGAACTGCTGGGCGAACTGTCGTGGCTGGAGTTGGTGCGCTTCGCCGAGGACTCGGCGTCGAGCGAGATCTGGTCGTCGCTGAAGCGTGCCGACGAGAAGTGGATCACCGAGCGGGCCTACGAGAACCCGAAGTTCGTCGAGGACATGGTCCGCGACGTCGCCCTTCGCCTCAATGCCGATCCGCGCATCGGGGCCTACGTGGTCGACGTGGAAAACTTCGAATCGATCCACGCGCACAGCGCGGTGGCGCGCATCGAGCGGCAGTAGCCGCTCGGTGCGTGCCGCCGCGCTGCTCCGCGCGGACAGGGCTGCTCCCTCCCCAACCCCTCCCTCCGAGTGGGAGGGGCCGACCCCTCCGGGGTCGCTCAGCGCGACGGTTTGCGCGATGGCGGGGTCTTTGTTCGCGCGCCGGCGCCGCGCGTGAGCAGCGCTTCACGCAACAGGTACTCGACCTGCGCGTTGACGCTGCGCAGCTCGGCGGCGGCGAGGCGCTCGACGTCGGTCCACAGCTCCGGGTCGATGCGGAGCAGGAACGACTTCTTGTCGGGACTCGCCACAACGGCGGCGCCGCTGGGCGGCTCAGGCGTAAAGGGTCCCGGTGTTGACCACCGGCGTCGCGTCGTGGTCCGAGCACAGCACGACGAGCAGGTTGCTGACCATCGCCGCGCGACGCTCGTCGTCGAGGTGCAGGATGCCGCGGTCGGCGAGGCCGTTGAGGGCCAGCTCGACCATGCCGACGGCGCCCTGGACGATCTTGGTCCGTGCCGCGATCACGGCTTCGGCCTGCTGCCGGCGCAGCATGGTCCCGGCGATCTCGGGCGCGTAGGCGAGGTGCGTGAGCTTGGCGTCGATTACGACGATGCCGGCCTGCTCGAAGCGCTGCTGCAGCTCGTCGCGCAGCGCGGCCGACACCTCCTCGGTGCCGGAGCGCAGCGTCACCTCGGTCTTCGCGGTCGAGCCGGCGTCCTCGAGGTTGTCGTAGGCGTAGCTGAGGGCGAGGTGGCGCAGGGCCGACTCGGCCTGCGTCAGCACGTAGGCGTCGTAGTTCTCGACGTCGAAGCTCGCCCGCGCCGTGTCGTCGACGCGCCAGACCACCGTCGCCGCGATCTCGATCGGGTTGCCGCGCAGGTCGTTGACCTTCAGCTTCTCGCTGTTGAAGTTGTGGGCGCGGATCGAGATCTTCGTCTTGGCATAAAACGGGTTCGCCCAGCGCAGCCCTTCGTTGCGGTCGGTGCCGCGGTAGTCGCCGAAGAGCAGGAGCAGCGCGGCCTGATTCGGCTGCAGCATGTACAGGCCGAGCAGACACCAGAGGCCGATCAGCACCGCGACGACGAGCGCAGCGACCGTCGTCCCGCTCGGCCGCGACACGAGCAGGCCGATGGCGAGCAACAGGACCACGGCGCCGA
>NZ_JANODC010000405.1:0-12342 GCF_031412495.1 Rhizobacter sp.
GGCGCGAGCCGATGTTGAGTTCGGCAATCTCGCGGATCGGCGTGGCATCGAAAAAGTAGTCCGAAAAGCCCGGCGTCTCGTACACCAGCGCGCGGTAGGCGGCGAAGCTCAGCGCGCTGAGTTCCGAGGCCGCCTCGAGGAAGGCCTCGACCGCCGCGCCGAAGCCGTACCAGCCGGGCAGGGCCACCCGGCACTGGCCCCAGCTGAAGCTCCAGGGAATGGCGCGCAGATCCTCGATCGCCCGGGTCGCCTTGCGCGAAGCCGGCCGCGAGCCGATGTTGAGCTCGGCGATCTCGCGGATCGGCGTGGCGCTGAAGAAGTAGTCGGTGAAGCCGGGCGTCTCGTAGACCAGGCCGCGATAGGCCGCCATGCTCGCCTCGCTCAGGCGCCGCGCCGCCTCGATGAAGCTCTTCGGCGCGCTCTGGGTCCGCTGCAGCAGCGTCGCCTCGAGCGTGGCCGCGACCAGGGTCTCGAGATTGCGCCGGCCGATCTCCGGCTGGGCGTACTTCGAGGCGATGACCTCGCCCTGCTCGGTGAGGCGGATCTGCCCGTTCACCGTGCCGGGCGGCTGGGCCAGGATCGCCTGGTAGCTCGGACCGCCGCCGCGGCCGACCGTGCCGCCGCGGCCATGGAAGAGGCGCAGAACGATGCCGTGCGACGCGCGCAGCTCGTCGAACAGGCCGACCAGCGCGATCTCGGCGCAGTAGAGCTCCCAGCTGCTGGTGAACGCGCCGCCGTCCTTGTTGCTGTCGCTGTAGCCGATCATGACGTCCTGCTCGGCGCCGGAGCGCTGCATCAGCGCGGCGATGCCGGGCAGGGCGTAGTACTCGCGCATGATGGCTGCGGCGCTGCGCAGGTCGGCGATGGTCTCGAACAGCGGCGAGACGATGAGTGAAGTCGTCGCATCGGCATCGAGGGTGCCGAGGAGCAGGCCGGTTTCCTTGAGCAGCAGCAGCACCTCGAGCAGGTCGCTCACGCTCTCGGTGTGCGAGATGATGTAGTGGCGCAGGGCCTCGCGGCCGTAGCGTTGCAGCATCCCGGCGGCGGCTTCGAAGATGGCCAGCTCGTTGCGACTGGCCTCGCTGTAGGCCGTGGCCCGCGCGCTCTCGACGACGCGCAGCGGTCGCGCGTCGGCGAGCAGGCCGAGCAGGAGGGAGCGCTTCGCGGCTTCGTCCAGGCCGGCGTAGTCGACCTCGAGGCGGGCCACGCTCAGTAGCTCGGCGACCACCGCCTCGTGCCGGTCCGAGCTCTGCCGCAGGTCGACCGTGGCGAGATGGAAGCCGAACACCTGCACCGCCCGCAGGAGCGGCGCGAGGCGCGGCCGGACCAGCGCGCCGGCGTGATGCGCATGCAGCGAGGCCTCGATCGTGCGCAGGTCGGCGAGCAGCTCGGCCGAGCTGCCGTAGGCCCGGCCGGGCGCGATGGCGTGGCGCAGGGCCTCGGTGCCGGTCAGCGACTGCAGAGTTCCGGCGAGCCGCGCGTAGACGCCGATCAGCGCGCGCCGGTACGGCTCGTCGAGGCGGTGCGCGCTGTGGTCCCCGGAGGCCTCGGCGAGCTGCTGCAGGGCCGGACTCACTTCGATGAGGGTGGCCGAGTTGGAAAGCTCGGCGCCGAGCTCGTGCACCTGGGTCAGGTAGAAGCGCAGGGCGGTCTCGCTCTGCCGCGCCAGGGCGGTGGCCAGCGTCGCCGCGCTGACGAAGGGGTTGCCGTCGCGGTCGCCGCCGATCCAGTTGCCCATGCGGAAGAAGCTGGCGATCTCGTGGCCGGGCAGGGCTTCCTCGATGTCGCGGTAGAGCACCGGGATCTGCACCAGGAAGGTCGAGCGGTAGTAGCTCAGGGCGTTGTCGATCTCGTCGTCGACGGTGAGCTTGGAGGTGCGCAGCATGCGCGTCTGCCAGAGCTGCGTGACGCGGGCCCGCAGCATCGACTCGTTCTCCTGCAGGTCGCGTTCGCCGGCCAGCGCGCCGCGTGCGAGCAGCAGCTCGGCGATGGCCCGCTCGGCGTCGAGGATGCTCTTGCGCTGGACCTCGGTCGGATGGGCGGTGAGCACGGGCGAGATGAAGGCGTGCTGCAGCGTCTCGGCGACCAGGTCGGCGTGCACGCCGCGCTGGCCCAGGCGCTGCAGCGTGAAGGCGAGCGAGCCTTCGCGCAGGTGGCCCTGGCGCTCGTGGATGGCGCGGCGGCGCAGGTGATGCCGATCCTCGGCGATGTTGGCGAGGTGCGAGAAATAACTGAAGGCTCGGATGACGCTGACGGTGCGGTCGCCGCTCAGCCCCTTGAGCAGGCGGTCGAGGGCCTTGCCGGCGCGCGCGTCGCGCTTCAGCCGGTATGCGACCGAGAGCTGGCGGACCCGCTCGACGAGATCGAAGGCGTCGCGGCCGTCCTGCTCGCGGATGACGTCGCCGAGGATGCGGCCGAGCAGCCGGATGTCGTCGACGAGGGGCTTGTTCTTCTCGGCGGCGGGGTCGGGTGCTGCTTTGCGGCGTGTCATCCCGGCCATCATGCAGGAGACGTGCCTGCTAGCATCTTCCGATGCCGGCGCCGATCGTCATCGCAACGCGCGAGAGCCGTCTGGCGCTCTGGCAGGCCGAGCATGTCCGCGGCCTGCTCGACGGTGACGACAGCGCCACCGTTACCCTCCTGCCGATGACGACGCGGGGCGACCAGATCCTCGACCGCACGCTGGCCAAGGTCGGCGGCAAGGGCCTCTTCGTCAAGGAGCTCGAGAACGCGCTCGAGGACGGCCGTGCCCACCTCGCCGTGCACTCGCTCAAGGACGTGCCGATGGACCTGCCGGCCGGCTTCGCGCTGGCCGCGGTGCTCGAGCGCGAGGACCCGCGCGACGCCTTCGTCTCGAACCGCTTCGCTTCGCTCGCCGAGTTGCCCCGTGGCGCCGTCGTCGGCACCTCGAGCCTGCGCCGTGTCGTCCAGCTGGCGGCGCTGCGTCCCGACCTGCGCATCGAGCCGCTGCGCGGCAACCTGGACACACGCCTGCGCAAGCTCGACGAGGGAGGCTTCGATGCCATCGTCCTCGCCGTGGCCGGGCTGGTCCGGCTCGGCCTCGTTGCCCGCATCCGGGCGAGCTTCGATGCCGCCGAGATGCTGCCCTGTGCCGGCCAGGGCGCGCTCGGCATCGAGACCCGTGCCGATGCGCGTTTGCTGATCGCGCGCCTGGCCCCCCTGGCGCATCGGCCGACACAGCTCGCGGTGGCCGCCGAGCGGGCCGTCTCGCGCACCCTCGGCGGCAGCTGCAGCATGCCCCTCGCAGCCCACGCACGCTGGCGAGGCAGCCGGCTCGAACTGCAGGCCCTCGTCGGCCATCCGGAGCGGCATGCCGCGCCCCTGTTGCGGGCCAGCGCCGCCGGCGAAGTGGCCGACGAAGCCGGCGCCGAGGCCCTGGGGCGGCGCTGCGGCGAGGCGCTGGTCGGCGCCGGCGCCGCGGCCTACCTGGGTCTGGCCATCGAGCGATCGCCCGGCCCCCCCGCCGGGTGAGCGAGGCCCGCCCGGCGCGTGTCGTCGTCACCCGTCCGGCCGAGCAGGCCGGTCCGTGGATCGAGCAGCTTCGCGCCCGCGGCATCGACGCCTTGCCGCTGCCGCTCATCGCCATCGTTCCCGTCGCCGACCCGGCTGCGTTGGTCGCCGCGTGGCAGTCGCTGCCGCACCGCCGCCTCGTCGTCTTCGTCAGCGCCAACGCGGTCCGACACTTCTTCGCCGCACGACCCGCGGACTCGGCCTGGCCCGCCTCCCTGCTGGCTGCAGCGCCGGGCGCCGGCACGGCCCGGGCGCTGCGCGACGCGGGGATCGCGGCGGCGGCCCTCATTGCTCCGGCGGTCGACGCAGCGCGGTTCGATTCGGAGTCGCTCTGGGAGCGCCTGGGCGAGCGCGACTGGGCCGATGCGCGCGTGCTCGTCGTGCGCGGCGGTGGCGGCCGCGACTGGCTCGCCGAGCGCCTGACCGAGGCCGGCGCCGCCGTCGATCGCGTCGACGCCTACGCGCGTGCCGTGCCGACCCTCGACGCCGCGGGACAGGCCCGCCTTGAGGGCCTGGCGCAGGCCGCGGACGTGGTGTGGCTGTTCAGCAGCGCGCAGGCGGTCGCCCATCTCGAGCAGGCGGCAGGTCGCGGTCGCTGGGGCGGCGCGTCTGCCGTCGCGACCCATCCGCGCATCGCGGCAAGGGCACGCCAGGCCGGTTTCGGCCGCGTCTTCGAGGCCGATGCTGGCCTCGATGCCGTGGTCGCCTGCATACAATCGATCGGACCGTGAACGACGCCCCCACGCCAGACGCAGCAGCCGGGGACCGCGCCTACATGCCGACACCGGCACCTGGCACCACCCGCAGCAGCCGGGCCGTGCGCTGGGTCGTGACGGTCGGGGTCCTTCTCGCGATCGTCGCCGTCACCGCCCTGGTATTCGCCTGGCGCGCCGACCAGCGCGTGCGCAGCAGCGAGCGCGAGCTCGTGCGGCGCCAGCAGGACAGCGGCCAGCTCGTCACCGAAGCGAACGTGCTCGCTCGCCAGGCGCAGGAGAGCGCACGCGACGCCGTCGCCAAGGCGGCCCTGCTCGAGGCCCGCCTCAACGAGGTCTCGCTGCAGCGCAGCCAGCTCGAGGAACTGATCCAGTCGGTGGCGCGTTCGCGCGACGACAACCTGCTCGCCGACATCGAAGCCGACCTGCGCGCTGCGGTCCAGCAGTCGGCGCTGACCGGCAGCGCCGAACCCCTCGTCAACGCCTTGCGGCAGGGCGAGGAGCGGCTGCTGCGGGCTAACCAGCCGCGTCTGGAGCCGGTGCGCCGGGCCGTGGCGCGCGATCTCGACCGGGCCCGCGCCACCAGCGTCGCCGACGTCGCGACCTTGTCCATCAAGCTCGACGAGGCCGTGCGGCTGGTCGACGAGCTGCCGCTGCTCTCGGACGTCGCGCCGCGCCGGGATGCGGCGCGGGTGCGCCCTGCCGAGCCGTCGGCGAGCGCACCGGCGGCGGTCGCTTCGGCCTCGGCGGCGGCCTCGGCCTCGGCGAGCGGGCCGAGCATCGCCTGGTTGCCGCGCGAGCTCACGCGCCTCGGCCAGGTCATCGCCGAGGGCATCTGGTCGGAAGCGCGCTCGCTGGTCCGCCTGACCCGCATCGACCAGCCCGAGGCGATGCTGGTCGCGCCCGAGCAGGCCTTCTTCCTGAGGGAGAACCTGAAGCTGCGGCTGCTCAACGCGCGACTCGCCTTGCTGGCGCGGCAGACCGAGTCGGCGCAGAGCGACCTGCGCTGGGTGCAGGGCGCGATCGACCGCTACTTCGACGGCTCCTCGAAGCGGACGCAGGTCGCGACCGAGCTGATGCGGCAGGTCTCGACACAGGCGCGCCAGACGGGCGTCCTGCGCGCCGACGACACTTTTGCGGCACTGGCCGCGGCCGGCTCGCGCACGCCGCGCTGAGATGCGCCTCGCGATCTGGTTCGTCCTGCTGTTCGCCGTTGCCGTCGTGGCGGCGACCGCGTTCGGCACCAACGACGGGCTGGCGAGCTTCTACTGGAGCGGCTGGCGGCTCGATCTGTCACTCAACCTGTTCCTGCTTCTCTTCTTCGGCGCGTGCTTCCTCGCCGTCGGCGTCATCCAGGGCGTGAGCTCGCTGTCGACCCTGCCGCAACGGGCGCGCGAGTGGCGCACGGCGCGGCGCGACCGGACCGGGCAGGCGGCCCTGCGCGAGTCGCTCGCGCAGTACTTCGGCGGTCGCTACGCACGCGCGCAGAAGGCGGCGCAGCGGGCCCTCGCCATCCAGGCCGAGACGCCCGAGCTGGCGCAGGACAACGAGTTCACCGTGCTCGGCCACCTGCTTGCCGCCGGCAGTGCGCATCGCCTGCAGAACCGTGCCGTTCGCGACCAGGAGCTGGCCCGGGCCCTCGATCTGTCGCAGCACAGCCTGGCCGCCCGGTCGGCGGGCGAAGGTGCGCGCCTGCTCGCTGCCGAGTGGGCCCTCGACGACCGCGATGCCGCGCGAGCGGCCGAACTGCTCGACGAGCTGCCGCTCGGCGTGGCGCGGCGCACGTCGGCGCTGCGCCTGCGCCTGCAGGCGGCTCGGCTCGGGCGGCAGCCGCAGGAAGCGTTGAAGACCGCGCGCCTGCTCGTCAAGCACCAGGCCTTCTCGCCGGTGGCCGCCGAAGGGCTGCTGCGCTCGCTCGCGTTCGAGTCGCTCGAGACGGTGCACGATCTCGACCAGCTGCGGCGCCTGTGGGCGTCGCTCGAGCCGACCGACCGGCGCGACCCCTTCGTCGCCGCCAGGGCGGCGTCGCGCGCCACGTGGCTCGGCGCGGCCGAGGATGCGCGCTCCTGGCTCCGGCCGCTCTGGGACCGGATCGTGGAGCTCGGCGGCGAGGAGCGCATCTGCGTCGCCGAAGCCTTGGCCGGGGCGACTGCAGGCATCGGCGCCGAGTGGCTGCCGCGGCTTGAGTCGGCATCGAACGCGCTGCCGCGCGACGGCGCCATCGCGCTCGCGGCCGGCCAGGCGCTCGCCGAGCGCAGGCTCTGGGGCAAGGCCCGCGCCCTTCTGGAGCAGGCCTCGGCTGACACCGCCCTGGGCGCGACGGCGCGCCGCAAGGCGTGGATCGCACTGGCCGAGCTGGCCCGCCACGAGGGCGATCCGGAGCGCGCCGCCCGGGCGTTCGAGGCCGCCGCACGCCTTCGCTGAACAGGCCCGCTGCTATACTTTCTGGCTTAGCGGCTGTAGCTCAGTTGGATAGAGTACTTGGCTACGAACCAAGGGGTCGTGGGTTCGAATCCTGCCAGCCGCACCAACATTTACTTGCTAAATCAACGGCTTACCAGCTTCGGCTCGTGGGCCGTTTTTCTTAGGTGGGGGACTTTTGGGGGACTGGCAGTCCCGTTCGTCGCCTCTTGTTCCGCTCGCATGTCGCCAGGCTCTTGTTCCATTGGCCTGTGTCTTCCTTGATCAGCTCGAGGGCCCCGTGCAGCTCGACGATCTGGGCCACGCTGTAGTGATGCGTCATGGACCGGGTCGAGTGCCACAACACGTCAGCTACCGTGCTCTCTCCCACGCCTGCCTCGCGCAACCTCATGCCGACCGTGTGCCTCAGGTCGTGCACGTGCAAACCTTCCAGACCAGCTTGCGCCCGGGCTCGTTGCCACGCCGTGTTGTTCATGGCTTCGATGGGTCGGTAGCTCATCTGCGGCATAAGCGTGGCTCTAGTCCGACGCTCTCGGCGCCAGACGAAAACATTCGTGTCGTGCCGGCCGCGCATCGATTCGACGATCGACTGTGCGACGCTGTTGCAGACCACCACGCGACTTCGCTTTCGACCCTTGACGTGCGTCTGCGGTACATCGAACACGGAAACTCCTAGTTCCGGGACCCTGATCTCCCATTCCCAGCGCAAATTGCAGACGACGTCGTCTCGCACGCCAGTGTTGAGCACGAACAAGGCCATTCTTGCCAGGTGATCCGGCAAGAGCGGCAGAAGCTTCTTCTGCTGCTGCCACGAGATCGGCGTCGGCTCTCGCTGGTGACCGACCAACGCCAGCATCGTGATCAGGGGTGCGTTCTCGAGCCACGTCAATCCATTCTCATCTCGCCAACTGCTCGCTGCCAAACGCAATATCCGCCGGACGATCCCCAGGGCGTTGTTGACCGTCTTGTGAGATCTTCCGGCAGTAAGTCGTGCGTTCACGAAAGCTGCCAGCGTGCCGTCATGTATCTGCGTCAGAAGCAGATCACCGATGTACGGCATCAGCCCCTGAAGCAGGAATGCATCCGTGACCAGTGAGACCTTGTCCTCGTGCGTCTTCAGATAGTGGACCGCCGCCTGCTCGAAATTACGGACAGCCCGCTCTCCGTGGAGAGCGTTACGACGTAATTCATCGAGTTGCTTGATCAGCCAACGTTCCGCTTCCTGAAAATCTTGGAAGCCACGATGGCGAATCCTGGTTCCGCACCACCACTTGTCGACTTGCCAGGTACCGCTCTTGGTTGGGTAGATACCCTCTGCTTTTCGGCCCATTCTTCATCTCCTTTCTCGACGAAGGGCCGTCCGTTCCAGCCGAGATTTTGCTCCATAGACGGGCTTGGCGATGTGCCACCAGTGCGTTTGAACTGCTCGAAGAGCTCATCTAGGTCATGGCGGTCAAAGATCATGCTGGTGCCCTGTCTCACGGGTGTCAGGCGTGGTCGCCAGCATTGATCAAAGGTACGCCGCTTGACGCCCACGTAGGTCATCGCTTCAGCGTAGGAGAGACCTCTCTTCATGCTGTCAGCCTACTGCCGGCGCACGCTTTCTCAGCGATGAAATGGAGGGCCCCGATTCATCGGTCTCCGACTTTTGCGAAAGCGGCCCTTCCCGTGCCCGGGCATCGCGGGCTTGTTCCCTTCACGGGTACGTGAACGAGCCCGCTTGACGAACTGACCGCGCTGCGCGCCTACGCGGTGCTTCGGGTGCTCCGCACCGGTCAGATCGCCACCCCGGTCACCCGCCACGCCCAAAGCCGGGCCTAACGATCTGTGATCGATCCGGCTCGTCCGTCGCACCAGCCGCGCGCTTGATGTCACGCCGGCGCGGTGACGCCGAATCTCAAGGTGCAGGGCCGGCCGTCGCCGGCGTCCTTCGCGCCAGGCGAGCTGTCACTCGTTCGCTGTGGGCTCCGGCCTTGTCGACATTGCAGCCTTCACCGCAGGAGTCGCCCACCGCGCTCCCCCCAGCTGCGCCCCCGTCTGGAACGAGGGGGACTTGTGGGGGGATCAAAAGACGCGGTGGGCCGGGTGACTGGCGCCACCGCTTCGGCTGCTTCGGGATCAAGACCACCCATTCCCCACCCCTTCCCGTGAGGGAAGGGGCCGTGCCCACCCTCCGCCCGCCCGTGGGCGGGAACGAGAAGGTCCAAGCAGAAGGTGGATCAGGGCAATGCAAGGGGCAAAGCCAGCCGCCTTCACATCGAAGGAGCACGTCATGGCATTCGTCAGAGTCGAACAGAGAAACGGCCGTCTGGCCTCGGCCGTCCGCATCGACAGCGTCAAGGGCAAGGACGGCCCCCTAACCAAGGGCACCGTCACCGTCATCTCCAACGTCCGGCGGGGCTCGGGTGACAGTCGCGACGAGGAGGCGACCGCGATCCAGTGGACCCTCTGGGGCAAGCTCGCCGAGAACGCCGCCGAGTACCTCGGCACCGGCAGCCACGTCAACGTGGTCGGGCGCCTGCGCAACAACAACTACCAGAACGCCGAGGGCAAGACCGTCTACGGCCTGTCGTTTGTCTGCGAGGAGATCGACTACCTCGACAGCAGGGCGACCGCCGAGGCCAGGAAGGCCGGGCAATCGGCCTCAGCCGCTCCGGCTACCTCTCCCGCCAGTCAGGGCAACAGCTCAGCGCGCAAGGGCCGCAAGGCGGCAGCACTGGCCGACGACGACATCCCGTTCTGATCACGCATGGCGGGGCTTCGGCTCCGCCGTCGTGTCACTCACCACCATTCATCGAGGACCATCATGCACAGCACTCCCACTCTCGCCACCCGCTTTGCGCGCAACACCTTCTGCGTGCGCAGCGACAGCCCTTTGTCTGAAGATCAGATGCGCCAGGGCGCACCTTCCATATTCGCGCCCGGCAAGCACGCCAGCCGCTCCGAGCGCTACACCTACATCCCGACGATCGAGGTCCTGCGCGGCCTAAAGAAGGAGGGCTTCGAGCCGTTCATGGTCGCCCAGGGCCGGAGCCGGATCGAAGGCAAGACCGAATACACCAAGCACATGATCCGGATGCGGCATGCCGGGCAGGTCAAGGTCCGTTCGGAGGTCGACGAGGTCATCCTCATCAACAGATGCTATGGAGGGCAAACCGCTAAGACCTGGGCCAACGAGCAGCTGGCGAAGGTAGCGGTCTTGTGAGATAGAACCATGTTCCGCCAACTCTGATTAGCTAAGGAGTGTGGAAATGAAGTCGATCAATCCAGTCTCCCGTGACGAGCACGCGACCAAGCGAGATGACCTGTTCATGAGTCTCGAGCTCGGCGACAAGCGCTGGAAGCTGAGCATCGGTGACGCTCGGCACGGTGCGAGTCGTTACGACGTAGCTGCCGGTGATACGGCGGCCATCGCGAAGTGCATTGCAAAGACCAGCGAGCGATTCCAGACCCCGTCGGACGCCGTCGTACATAGCTGCTATGAAGCCGGGCGTGACGGCTGGTGGCTGCACAGATGGCTGGCTCAGATCGGCGTGGACAACATCGTCGTCGATGCCTCAAGCATCGAGGTGAACCGGCGCGCGCGCCGGGCCAAGACCGATCGGCTCGACGCGGACAAGCTGCGGACGATGCTCATGCGTCATCACAGCGGCGAGCATGTGTGGTCGGTGCTGCGCGAACCTACCGAACAGGATGAAGACGCGCGGCGTGTGCACCGCGAGCTGCAGCGGCTGACGACGAGCGAACTTCCCATATCAATCGGATCCGCGCGCTGCTCGTGCTTCACAACGTCCGACCAGACGTCATCATTGCCGGGCGCGACTGGCCCGCGTGGTGGCAGAAGTACGGCGAACAGGTTGCACCGAAGCTGCGCGAGGAGATCGAGCGAGAGATTGCAAGACTCAACCTGGTCAAGGACCAGGTTCGCTCGATCGAGCTGGCGCGCCGGCGGGAGTTGGCGAGCGGGAAGCATCCCATGGTGTCGCAGCTGACACGCCTAGCAGCGATCGGCCCCACCGGTGCGTGGGTGCTCGTGCACGAAGTGTTCGGTTGGCGGCGATTCTCGAATCGACGCCAACTTGCCGGGTGTCTCGGCCTGGCACCTACGCCCTATGCCAGCGGCAGCAGCGAAACGGAGCAGGGCATCAGCAAAGTGGGTAACAAGCGCGTGCGTGCCCTGCTAGTGGAACAGGCCTGGGGCTGGCTGCGCCGCCAGCCCACCAGCGCGTTGACGCTCTGGTTCAACCGACGATTCGCGCATGCGGGCGCGCGCATGCGCCGTGTGGGCATCGTCGCGCTCGCGCGCCGACTTGCGATTGCGATGTGGCGCTTCCTACAGAACGGCGAGATCCCTCTGGGAGCTTGCCTGAAGGCAGCGCCACAACTATCTTGAACGACGTCTCTGTTGAACCTCATCAATAGCTTCGAGTGGTCAATCACAGCAACTTGATCATGGGTCGATGCGCCCGGCGTCGTGGCGGGTCACTGCTTGACAGTGGCCGATCAAACAGAAGGGGCGCATCGGTAATTGGAGACCAGCCAGCGCGCTTGGCACGCATGCGGCATGAGGTGTGGGCCCCTGTCGCCCGCACGGATAGAAGTTGGATCGAGCTAAGCCTCGGACCCTTCAAGGTCTCCGACCCCCGATCAAGATGCATGCAACCCCAGCCACCATGAAAATACAACAGCCTTGACACCGGGTCCCTCATAGAAGCCACGACGGTGCCAGCTCCTATCAGATGCTGGCCGGCGTGTTCCGCTTCGTCTGCTGCAACGGCCTGGTCGTGGGCGACGTTGCCCACGACATCCGCATCCCGCACAAGGGCGACATCCAGGGCGAGGTGATCGAGGGCGCTTTTCGGGTGCTGGACGACTTCGACGCCGTGGCGGCATCCACGGATGCGATGAAGGTCCGGCAGTTGGTGCAGGACGAGCAGCAGGCGTTTGCCAAGGCGGCCCTGGCGCTACGTTACAAGCCGGCCCAGGAGGGCAGGTCGCAGGCTCCGATCAGCGCCGAGCAGCTCATCGTGGCACGCCGAGTGGACGACACCGATGCCAGCCTGTGGACCACCTTCCAGCGTGTGCAGTAACGGTGAGCGCACCATTACTGGACTTATGAGTAGCCCGCGATAATGCGCACATCGTGGCGGGTGTGGGCTACGGCATCGCATCGACACCCCCGATCGCTCAAGATAAGTGTCGTTGTCGGTCGGTAAGCTGCGCCGATGGATGCATCGAGGCCCGATCACCCCACGACGGCAGAGCCGAAAGTCTTGGACGTCGAGCTTCGTCGCGCGGTGGCCATCGTTGCCCTGGCCAACCTGGCTTATTTCTTCGTCGAGTTCGCCGTTGCCCGCCACATCGGCTCGGTCTCGCTGTTTGCCGACAGCGTGGACTTCCTCGAGGACACTGCCATCAACTTTCTGATCCTGGTCGCGTTGGGTTGGTCGACGCGCAACAAGGCACGCGCCGGGATGGCCCTCGCCGGCGTGCTGATGATCCCCGCTGCCGCATTCCTGTGGACAGCCTGGCAGAAGCTCCTTGAGCCCAGCGCGCCGGAGCCGTGGCTGCTGTCCATTACCGGTGTGGGCGCGCTGATCGTCAACGTCGGCTGTGCGCTGTTGCTGACCAAGTACCGTCACCACAGCGGCAGCCTGACCCGCGCCGCGTTCCTCTC
>NZ_JANODC010000406.1:0-10227 GCF_031412495.1 Rhizobacter sp.
GGAGGTCGAGGCGATCGTGCTGGCCGTCGACGTCGACCGCGAGCGCATCTCGCTCGGCATCAAGCAGCTCGACAGCGATCCGTTCACCAGCTACAGCTCGGTCAACGACCGCGGCCAGCTGGTCACCGGCAAGGTGATCTCGGTCGACGCACGCGGCGCCGAGATCCAGCTCAACGGCGACGTGACCGGCTACCTGCGCGCATCGGAGATCAGCCGCGACCGCGTCGAGGATGCCCGCAACGTGCTGAAGGAAGGCGACGAGGTCAACGCCATGATCATCAACGTCGACCGCAAGGCGCGCTCGATCCAGCTGTCGATCAAGGCCAAGGACAACGCCGACGCCCAGGAAGGCATGCAGCGCCTGGCCAAGGACAGCGAGCGCGAGAACGCCGGCACGACGAGCCTCGGCGCGCTCCTGCGGGCGAAGCTCGACAACCAGAGCCAGAACCAGGACTCCTGACGTGAGTCGCGGGCCGAGCGCCGGGCCGCCCCAAGCCGGCCCGCATCCCCTCGGGGGATCGGCCGGTGTACTCGCCGGACGAGGGGCGCCATGACGCGTTCCGACCTGGTCGTCCAGCTGGCCGAGCGGTTCGGTCAGCTGACGCATCGCGACACCGAGTTCGCGGTCAAGACGATCCTCGACGCGATGGCCTCCGCCCTGGCCCGCGGGCACCGCATCGAGATCCGCGGCTTCGGCAGCTTCTCGATCAACCGGCGGCCGCCGCGGGTCGGGCGCAACCCGCGTTCCGGGGAGCAGGTCGTCATCTCGGAAAAGCTGGTCCCGCACTTCAAGCCGGGCAAGGCGATGCGCGAGGCGGTCGACGCGCGGGTCGGCGCCTTGCGGACGGCGGCGGCCGAGGGAGAGGCCGCCCGCAGCGAGCCGGCACGAGGCGCCGGCTCCACCTGAGCCGGGCGGCCGATGCGAGTCCTCGTCTGGCTGGTCCGGGCCGCGGTCTTCTTCACCCTCTTCGCGTTCGCGCTCAACAACCAGCACACGTCGAGCGTGCACTGGTTCTTCGGCCAGGAGTGGCGCGCGCCGATGGTCTTCATCGTCCTCGGCGCCTTCGGCTTCGGCTGTGCCTTCGGCATATTCGCGATGGTGCCGAGCTGGTGGAAGCATCGCCGCATCGCGCGTCGCGAAGGCACGCGGGCGGCCGCCTCG
The DNA here is from genome assembly GCF_031412495.1 of Rhizobacter sp. Taxonomy (GTDB): domain Bacteria; phylum Pseudomonadota; class Gammaproteobacteria; order Burkholderiales; family Burkholderiaceae_C; genus Schlegelella_A. The sequence continues at coordinate 1,163 of NZ_JANODC010000406.1, forward strand.
CCGCTCGGCCCCGCCGCGCCGGCCACGGGCTCGGATGCGCTTCTGCCGCACCCGCCGCGCGATGGACTTTGAGCTGCAGTGGCTGCTCTGGGGCCTGCCGCTCGCCTTCGCGCTGGGCTGGATCGGCTCGCGCTGGGACGTCCGCCAGTGGCGGCGTGAGCTGCAGGGCTCGCAGAAGGTCTACTACAAGGGACTCAACCTGCTCCTGAGCGAGCAGCACGACAAGGCGATCGACGCCTTCATCGAGGCGGTGCAGCAGGACCCGGACACGTCCGAGCTGCACTTCGCCCTCGGCAACCTGTTCCGCCGCCGCGGCGAATACGAGCGCGCAGTCCGCGTGCACCAGCACCTGCTCGGCCGGGCCGACCTCGCGGCCAGCGAGCGGCACCGGGCCCAGCACGCGCTGGCGCAGGACTACATGAAGGCCGGCCTCCTCGACCGCGCCGAACAGGCCTACCAGGCCCTGGCCGGCACCGCCTTCGACACCGAGGCGCGCCTGGCCCTGCTTGACCTGCACGAGCGATCGCGCGACTGGCGCGCCGCCGTCGACGTGGCCATGCAGCTCGAGAAGAGCGGCACTGGCTCGTTCGCTTCGCGCATCGCCCACTACTGGTGCGAGATCGTCCTCGAGGCCGACGCTGCCCACGATGCAGCCGCCGCGGACCAGGCGATGGCGCGCGCGCTCGAGGCCGGCCCGCGCGATGCCCGCCCGCTCATCCTGGCCGGCGAGCGGGCGGCGGCGCGCGGCGACCACGCCGAAGCGATGCGGTCGTGGACGACCCTGATGACGGTCCGGCCGACCGCCTTCAACCTCGTCGCCCGCCGCTTCGCCGCCAGCGCCAAGGTCCTGGGCCGGCAAGGAGCGGCGCTGGAGCGGCTGCAGGCGCTCTACGACCGCGCGCCCACGCTGGACCTGCTGGAGACAATTGCGTCGCTCCAGGCGGACGACGGCTCGCGCAACGCCAAGCTGCTCGGCCATCTGCGCGAACATCCGACGATCGCCGCTGCCAACGCCGTCGTCGGGGCCGCGGCGGCCGCCGGCGACGAGACCTCGGCCGCCCTGAGCACCGCCTTGCGGCACGCCGCTAGGCCGCTGCACCGCTATCGTTGCGCGGCGTGCGGCTTCGAGGCCGAGCACTATTTCTGGCAATGTCCCGGCTGCCTCGGCTGGGACACCTATCCGCCGCAGCGACTGGAGGACCTCTGAAGAACGCCCCACCGTCGCGCGACCGACTAGCCGCGGCCCGCGTCCTGGTCGTCGGCGACGCCATGCTCGACCGCTACTGGTTCGGGGCCGTCGATCGCATCTCGCCGGAGGCGCCCGTGCCGGTCGTGCGCGTCAACCCGGCCAAGCAGGAGGAGCGCCTCGGCGGCGCCGCCAACGTCGCCTGGAACGTCAAGAGCCTGGGTGCGCAGGCAAGCCTGCTGACTGCGATCGGCGACGACGAGCACGGCCATCGGCTCGAGGACCTGCTCGCGCAGCGCGACATCGAGACGCTGTTCAAGCGCGATCCGCGGCTCACCACGACGGTGAAGCTGCGCGTCATCGGCCGCTCGCAGCAGCTGCTGCGGGTCGACTTCGAGGAGGAGCCGGATCACGAGGTGCTGGAAGACATGCGCCCCTGGTACGACAAGGCCCTGTCGAGCTCGGACGCGGTGCTGTTCTCCGACTACGGCAAAGGCGGCCTCACGCACATTCCCACCATGATCGAGGCGGCCCGTGGCGCCAGGCTTCCGGTCCTCGTCGACCCGAAGGGAAGCGACTACCGGCGCTACCAGGGCGCCACCGTCATCACGCCGAACCGGGCCGAGCTGGCCCAGGTGATCGGCAACTGGAGCAGCGAGGCGCAGCTGCACGAGCGGGCCCAGGCACTGCGCGAATTGCTCGGCATCGAGGCGCTGCTGCTGACGCGCTCGGAGGAAGGCATGTCGCTGTTCGACGCCGACGGTCATGTGCAGGTCGCGGCCGAGGCGCGCGAGGTGTTCGACGTCACCGGCGCCGGCGACACCGTCATCGCGACGGTCGCGGCGATGCTCGCCTGCGGCCTCGGCCTGCGTGAGGCTCTGCCGATCGCCAACCGCGCCGGCGGCGTCGTCGTCGGCAAGTTCGGCACCGCCACCGCCTCGTACGACGAGCTCTTCCAGCAAGAGGCCGGGGCATGAAGGTCGTCGTCACGGGCGCGGCGGGAATGATCGGCGCCAACCTCGTCCGCGGCCTGAACGCCATCGGCATCGACGACGTGATCGCGGTCGACGACCTCACCGACGGCAGCAAGCACGCCAACCTCGTAGGCGCCGAGCTCAGCGACTACTTCGACCGGCGCGACTTCTACGCGCGCTTCGCCAGCGGCGAGCTCGGCCGCGTCGACTGCGTCTTCCACGAAGGCGCCTGCTCCGACACGATGGAGCACGACGGCCGGCTCATGCTCGACCTCAACTACCGCGCCTCGAAGACGCTGCTCGACGCCTGCCAGGCGCAGGGCGCTCGCCTGCTGTACGCGTCGTCTGCAGCGACGTACGGTGGCTCGTCGACCTTCCGCGAGGAACCCGCGTTCGAGCGGCCGCTCAACGTCTACGGCTGGTCCAAGCTGCTCTTCGACAACGTCGTGCGGCGCATGCTGCCGGCGGCGACAGCCCAGGTGGCCGGCTTTCGCTACTTCAACGTCTACGGGCCGCACGAGCAGCACAAGGGGCGGATGGCGTCCGTCGCCTTCCACCACTTCAACCAGTTCCGCGCCAACGGCCGGGTGCGCCTGTTCGGCGCCTACGGCGGCTACGAGGCGGGCATGCAGGCGCGCGACTTCGTCTCCGTCGACGATGTCGTCGCCGTCAACCTCTGGTTTCTCGAGCACCCCGAGGTCAGCGGCATCTTCAACCTCGGCAGCGGCCGAGCCCAGCCGTTCAACGACGTCGCCGTCGCGGTGGTGAACACCGAGCGCGCCGCCCTCGGCGAGGCGCCGCTCGAGCTCGAGGCGATGCTCACCGCGGGGCTCCTCGAGTACGTCGACTTCCCGGCCGCGCTCGTCGGCAAGTACCAGTGCTTCACCGAAGCCGACTTGGCCCGGCTGCGCGCGACAGGCTGCGATCACGCGTTCGCCGACGTGGCCACCGGCGTGGCGCGCTACGTCGGCTGGCTGCAGAAGCAGGCCGTCCGGTAAGGCCAGGCGAACCCGTGCGCATCGGCAGGCTGGTCGCCGCGCTTGCCGCGCTACTGGCGTCGGTCGCGCTCGCTGGAGTCGACGTCAACCACGCCAGCCAGGCCGACCTGGAATCGATCACGGGCATCGGCCCGGGGCTTTCCTCGCTCATCGTGAACGAGCGCAGGAAGGGCGATTTCCGCAGCTGGGCCGACTTCATGGCGCGCGTCGGCGGCGTCGGCGTCGCCAGCGCGAGGCGGTTCTCGAAGGCCGGCCTGACCGTCGACGGCAAGCCCTACGACGAGCCCTGATCGCCGCACAGGCAGAGCGACCGCGCGGCTCACTCGGCCGCCGGCCAGCCGAAGAAGGACCGCACCTCGCCGCTGCGCGCCAGCGTGTCGCGCACGCCGAGCGCGATCAGCTCGCGGGTGTATGGCGCCTCGAAGAGCAGGTAGCTGGCAAGCGCCGCGCCGCGGGCGTCGTTGCCGCTGCCGGACACGCCGAGACCACCGAGCATGGCGCGGATCGGCAGGGGCAGGCTCGACAGGTGCCGCGCCGCGATGTCGTCGAGCCGCTCGCTCGGCGCGATCACCAGCACCTCGATCGGCTTCAGGCTGGTCGCGGCCCGCGCCTCGGCCGGCAGCAGGGCCAGGGTGGCGTTGATGCGCTGCAGGCGCTCGACGTCGACGGCGAGAGCATCGAGGAAGATGTTCGACAGCGCATGGCCGGCGATCTGCGCCAGGTTCGGATACTCGCTGCTGCCGGCGCGCTCGCCCGGCGGCTCGTGCATGCGTCCGGCGCCGACGACGAGGATGCGCTCGGCGCCCAGGTGCACGGCCGGCGAGATCGGCGCCACCTGGCGCATCGAGCCGTCGCCGCAGTACTCCGTCCGGCCGTCGATGCGCAGCGCGACGGCCGGGAACACGAAGGGGATCGCCGACGACGCGAGCAGGTGCGGCACGGCGATCTTGGTGCGCACGGCCAGGCGCTGCGACCGGGTCCAGGGCACGATGGGGCCGAGGGAATCGTAGAAGGTGACGTGCAGCCCGGAGCCGTAGCTCGACGCCGTGATCGCCAGTGCGTGCAGGTGGCCGTCGGCCATCGCGCGGTGCAGCCGCTCGGTGCTGATCAGGCCGCTCAGCAGGCGCGCCAGCGGCGTGTTGTCGAGGAGCGATCGCGGCCGGGCCTTGCGCCAGCGCGCGATCGCCCAGCCGAGGGAGAACATGGTCAGCCAGCGCGCGCCGGTGCGGATCACGCCGAAGGAATCGGTGCGGTAGACCTGCTCGGCGCGAAAGTTCTCCCACACCTCGACCAGGCCGGCGACGGCGGCGTCGAAGTCGTCGGCCCGGCAGGCCAGTGCCGCGGCGTTGATGCCGCCTGCCGAGGTGCCGGCGATGACCGGAAACGGATTGCCGGAGGTGACGCGCGACTCGCGCCGGACTTGCGCGATCGCCTTGAGGACGCCGATCTGGTACGCGGCCCGGGCCCCGCCGCCGGTGAGGACCAGCCCCGTCAGCGCCGAAGCCTCGCTCATCGCCGGCGCGTCGGCAAGGTCATTCGTAGACGACGATCGCGCGGCCGTGCGCGGCCGCCGAGCTCCAGCGGGCGAGCGCCGCCTCCGACGGGTAGAAGCGGGCCGACTCGCCGAGGTCGAGCTCGCCGCTCGCGTTCTCGCGCGACAGGGCCAGGCGCACCGGCAGGCCCTGCGGCAGGTCGCCCTGGTCGGTGACGATGCGCCGAGAAGGAAAGTCGCGCAGGACCTCGGCCACCGGCGGCACGCTGCCGTTGACCTCGACGCGCAGGTACTTGCCGAAGCGGCAGCGCGCGGCAGCCAGGTCCCACACGCTCTGCACGTTGAGGCGGATGCCGCCCGAGAAACGGTCCGGCTGCGCCTTGCCCTGGACGATGACGAGCTCGTCGTCCTTGAGCAGGTCGCGGTTGGCGAGCAGCAGGTCCTCGTTGGCGACGGCCTCGACGACCTCGCTCATGTCATCGAGCTTGAACAGCGCGACGCGCCCGCGCTGGCCGTTGACGACGCGCAGGTCGCCGACGATGCCGGCGAGCAGGACCGGCTCGCGGCTGTCGATCAGGTCGGCGATGCGCAGCTTGACGAAGCGGCGCACCTCGGCCGCGCTCTGGTCGAAAAGGTGGCCGGAGAGATAGAAACCGAGCGCCGTCTTCTCGAGCGTGAGGCGCTCCTTGATCGTCCATTCGGCCGCCGCGACGAGGGCCGGCTCCTGCGTGCTGGCACCGTGCGCGTCGGTGCCGTCGGTGCCGAAGTCGAACAGGCCGCCCTGATCGGCGTGGGCCGCCTGGGTGTCGGCCCAGTCGAGGGCCAGGCCGACGCTGGCGAGCAGGCTCGCGCGCTCGGCGTGGATGCCGTCGAAGGCGCCGGCCTTGACCAGCGCCTCGACGACGCGGCGGTTGATGCGGGTGCGGTCGACCCGGGCGCAGAAGTCGAACAGGCTCTTGAAGCCCCCGCCTGCCTCACGCGCGGCGACGATGGCCTCGATCGCGCCGTGCCCGGTACCCTTGACCGCGCCCAGTCCGTAACGCACGGAAGTTTCCGACACCGGGGCGAAGCCGTAGCTGCCGGTGTTGACGTCGGGCGGCTCGATGGTCACGCCGAAGCTCTTGGCATCGGCGACCAGGACCTTCAGCTTGTCGCTGTTGTCGGTCTCGACCGACATGTTGGCGGCGAAGAACTCCGCCGGGTGGTGGACCTTGATCCAGGCCGTGTGGTACGCCAGCAGCGAGTAGGCGGCGGCGTGCGACTTGTTGAAGCCGTAGCCGGCGAACTTCTCCATGAGGTCGAAGACCTCGTCGGCGACTTCCGCGGAGATGCCCTTCTTCGCCGCGCCGTCGCGGAAGATGGCCCGGTGCGTCGCCATCTCCTCGGGCTTTTTCTTGCCCATGGCGCGGCGCAGAAGGTCGGCGCTGCCGAGCGAGTAGCCGCCCAGCACCTGCGCCGCCTGCATCACCTGCTCCTGGTAGACCATGATCCCGTAGGTCTCGCCGAGCACCGTCTCGAGGAGCGGATGCGGGTAGGTGACCTCCTCGCGGCCGTGCTTGCGTGCGCAGAAGCTCGGGATGTTCTCCATCGGCCCCGGCCGGAACATCGCGTTGAGGGCGATCAGGTCCTCGAGGCGGCTCGGCTTGGCGTCCTTCAGCATGCGCTGCATGCCGCCGCTTTCGAACTGGAACACCGACTCGGTCCGGCCCTCGGCGAAGAGCGCGTAGACCTTCCGGTCGTCGAGCGGGAGGTCGTCGTAGCTGAAGCCGGCGCGCTCCGGATGGCGGGCGACGATGAAGTCCTTCGCCATCTCTAGGATGGTGAGCGTGGCCAGGCCGAGGAAGTCGAACTTGACCAGGCCGATCGCCTCGACGTCGTCCTTGTCGAACTGGCTCACCGCGCTCTCGCTGCCGGGCTGCATGTACAGGGGGCAGAAGTCGGTGATCTTGCCCGGCGCGATGAGCACCCCGCCGGCGTGCATGCCGACGTTGCGCACCAGCCCCTCGGCGCGCTCGGCCAGGGCGAGGAGCTCGGCCACCTCGACCTCGTTGCGCTCGCGCTGCTCGATCTCCGGCGCCTCGCGGCGCGCGTAGATGACGCTGGGGTCGGGCCTGTCGGGTGGCCGGCGCAGGGTCACGCTCTTGCCGGGCGGTGCCGGGACGAGCTTGGCGATGGAGTCGACGTGCCCGTAGCTCATGCCGAGGACACGGCCGATGTCGCGCAGCGCCGCCTTCGCGGCCATGGTGCCGAAGGTGGCGATCTGGCTCACGGCGTCGCGGCCGTACTTGGCCTTCACGTAGTCGATGACGCGGTCGCGGTTGGCCTGGCAGAAGTCGATGTCGAAGTCGGGCATCGACACCCGCTCCGGATTCAGGAAGCGTTCGAACAGCAGGTTGTAGCGGAGCGGGTCGAGGCCGGTGATGTTGAGCGAGTAGGCGACCAGCGAGCCGGCGCCCGAGCCGCGGCCCGGCCCGACCGGGCAGCCGTTCTTCTGGGCCCAGTTGATGAAGTCGGCGACGATCAGGAAGTAACCGGGGAAGCCCATCTTCAGGATCGTCTCGATCTCGAAGTCGAGCCGCTCGACGTAGCGCGGCCGCTCGCGGTCGCGCACGGCCGCATCGGGGTAGAGCTGCGCCAGCCGGTTCTCCAGGCCGTGGTGGGACGCGACGCGGAAGTACTCCGGCATCGGCAGGGCCCTGCCGTCGACGAGCGGCGTCGTGAAGTCGGGCAGCTGCGGCTTGCCGAGGGTCAGGCTCAGGTTGCAGCGGCGCGCGATCGCGACCGTGTTGGCGAGCGCGCTCGGCAGGTCGGCGAAGAGCGCTTCCATGTGCGCCTGACTCCGGAAGTACTGCTCGCGGGTGAAGCGCTTGGTGCGGCGCGGGTTGGCCAGCATCTCGCCCTCGGCGACGCAGACCCGCGCTTCGTGCGCCTCGTGGTCATCAGGCTCGAGAAACTGCGCCGTGTGCGTCGCGACCACCGGCAGGGCCAGCTCGGAAGCGAGCTGCACGGCCGAACGCAGGTGCGTCTCGTTGCTGGGCAGGCCGATGCGCTGGACCTCGATGTAGAAGCGCTTCGGGAACCACGCCTGCAGGCGCTCGCCCAGGGCACGGGCCCGCGCCGCGTCGCCGCTCAGCAGCGCCTGCCCGAGGGAGCCGCTGTCGGCCCCGGAGAGAACGATCAAGCCGTCGCCGAGCTCGCGCAGCCAGGCCCACTTGAGGAGCGCGTGGCCGCTGCCCGCGTTGCCCAGCCAGCCGCGCGACAACAGCTCCGACACGTTGAGGTAGCCGGCCCGGTTCTGCACCAGGAGGACCATCCTGCTCGGGCCCTTCTCGCCCGCCTCGGGCTCCATGCAGACCTCGACGCCGAGGATCGGCTTGACGCCGGACTTGCGCGCCGCGGTGTAGAACTTGATCGCGCCGAACAGGTTGCTGACGTCGGTGATCGCCAGGGCGACCTGGCCGTCGGCCGCCGCCGCGGCGACGACGCTGTCGATCCGGAGCGTGCCGTCGACCACCGAGTACTCGGTGTGCGCACGCAGGTGAACGAATGCCATGCCCCATTCTAGAGAGCGGTGTCCTCGCTCCGGCCGAAAGCGCCCCTGGCGATGCCCGCGACCGGCCATGTGCCGGAAGCCCTTCCACGCACTCCTGCACGGAGTTGGGCTAAGGTGCCTGCGCGGTGCGTGCGACGCCGACGAAGCACGCCGCGAGGCGGGAGAATTCCATGCACGAGAGGTCGACGGGCTCGCCCCGCAGCAGCGTTTCCGGCGCCCGCCTGCGCACGCCCTTGGCCGCGCGCTACGCGGCCGTCCGCGAGGCGAGCCTGGCCCTGGCGGCGCCGCTCTCGGCCGAGGACTGCCAGGTGCAGTCTATGCCGGACGCCAGCCCGACGAAGTGGCACCTCGCCCACGTCACCTGGTTCTTCGAGACCTTCCTGCTCGAGCGCTTCGCGCCGTCGTACAAGGTCTTCGACCCGGCCTTCCGGATCCTCTTCAACAGCTACTACCAGGGCGTCGGCGACTTGCATCCTCGTCCGCAGCGCGGCCTGCTGGCGCGACCCTCGCTAGCCGAGGTGAAGCGATATCGTGTCCACGTCGACGAGGGCATGCAGACGCTGCTCGAGGCTCGTGCCGATGATGCCGAGATCGAAGCGCTGGTCACGCTCGGGCTGCACCACGAGCAGCAGCACCAGGAGCTGCTGCTCACCGACATCAAGCACGCCTTGTCGTGCAGCCCGCTGTCGGCGGCGTATGCCAGGCGCTGGCCGATGGCGCGCGTCGGGCCGCAACCGCTGCGCTGGTTCGAGTTCGCGGGCGGCGTCCGCGAGCTGGGCCATCTGCCCGACGAGGACGGGACGTTCTGCTTCGACAACGAGATGCCGCGCCACCGAGCCTGGGCCGACGACTTCGAGATCGC
>NZ_JANODC010000407.1:0-4548 GCF_031412495.1 Rhizobacter sp.
GACCTGCTCGCCCTCGCCGCCAGCCTGCTCTTCGCCTTCGCGGCCTACCCGCACGGCGTCGCACTGCTCGGGACGAAGGGGCTCGGCGCCGGCGCCCGGACGGCACCGCTGGCTTTCCTGGCGCCCTCGTGCTGGCCCGCCTCGCCCTCGGCGTGCTGCTCGGCCGCCTCCTCGGCGCGGTGCGGGGACGCGCCCACGCCAGCAACGACCCGGCCGAGTGGCTGGAAGCGCGACTCGGGGCGATCTTCAACCCGGCCTTCGCGCGGACGCTGAGCCGGACCCCGAAGCGAGGGCGGTGGCGCGGGCGCAGTACTTCCGGGACGGAGGGCCGGCTCGACCTCCATCAGAATACGCGCCGCGCCCGGGGCAGCGGGCCATCACGGGAGTCGGGCTTGTCGGACACATCGAAGCTGGGTAGCGCGGTCCCGCTCGGCGCGGGGGCGCGCCCAGCCCCGTTCATGTCCCTGCGCATCCTGGCCCTGCTGTGCATCGCCGTGCCGCTGCTCGTGTATGCCGCGGTGGGCTTGCTCCGCTACGCCCAGCTGCGCGCCGAGACCGAGGTCCGCCTCGATCGCTCCCTGCGCATCGCCGAGGAACACGCGCTCAAGGTCCTCGACACCAACCTGACGCTCATCGAGCGAGTGTCGGACGCCATCGGCGGCGACGACGCACCCGTGCTGCGCGGGCGCGAGAAGGCACTGCACGAGCAGCTGAAGGCGATGTCCGCGAGCAAGCCGCAGGTGCAGTCGATCTGGATCTTCGGCCCGGACGGGCGGCCCGTGGCGACCGACCGCGCCCATCCCGCGCCGCCGGACCTCGACGTCACCCAGCGTGCCAGCTTCCAGTGGCATGCCGGCGGACGCGGCGGCCTGTACCTGTCCGAGCTGCTGACCGGGCCGGTGACCAAGACCGCGTTCTTCGACATGAGCCGGGCCCGCCGGGCCGCCGACGGCAGCTTTGCCGGCGTCGTGTCGGTCGGGCTGCTGCCCACGTACTTCCACAAGTTCCACGGCGACCTTGTCGCCGACGAGCCGGGCCTGGCCGTGACGATGCTGCGCGAGGACGGCATCATCCTGTCGCGCTGGCCGCCGCTGCCCAACGCGCCGCCCCGGCTGGCCGCGTCGAGCCCGGTGATGAGCCGGATCGCCATGGGGCAGACGCACGGCACGGCGCGAGGCATCTCGTCGGTCGACGGCAACCAGCGCCTGCTCGCGTTCACCAAGGTCGGCGACTACCCGATCTACCTCGGCACCGGCATGGCGGTGGCCGAGATCCGGCAGCGCTGGCTCGAGGAGATGGCCTGGCTCGCCGCGTTCGGGCTGCCGCCGATGCTCGGCCTGTTCTTCGCCGCGCGGCTGGCGCTGCGTCGCACGACCGACGCCCTGCACTCGGCGCAGCGGCTGGGCGAGGAAACGAGCGCCCGCCAGCAGGTCGAGGAGGCGTTGCTGCAGGCGCAGAAGCTGGAAGCGCTGGGCCGCCTGACCGGCGGCGTGGCGCACGACTTCAACAATGCCCTGATGGTCATCAGCAGCAACCTGCACCTGCTCCGTCGCAAGCACCCGGAGCTCGCCGAGGGGCCGCAGGTCAGTGCCATGGGCCGGGCCGTCGGCTCGGCGACGCAGCTCACGCGGCAGCTCCTCGCCTTCTCGCGGCGGCAGGCGCTCGTTCCCGAGTACATGGACCTGCGCGAGCGCATGCCGCACCTGTCCGGCCTGCTCGGGCCGGTGCTCGGCAGCCAGGTCGAGCTGACGATCAGCGTCGCCGACTCCACCCGCCCGATCCTCGTCGACTCGGCCGAGTTCGAGCTGGCCGTCGTCAACCTGGCGATCAACGCGCGCGACGCGATGCCCAAGGGCGGCAGGTTCCGCCTGCACGCCGCCAACGCTGAGGTCCTGCCGCCGACGCTGAACGGCCCGATGGTCGTGGTCGAGGCGACCGACAGCGGCTCGGGCATCGATGCCGCCGTCCTCGGCAAGGTGTTCGAGCCCTTCTTCACCACCAAGCCGGTCGGCCAGGGCACCGGCCTCGGCCTGAGCCAGATCTACGGCCTCTGCCAGCGCGCCGGCGGCCTGGCCACGATCGAGAGCGAGCCCGGCGTGGGCACGACGGTGCGCCTGTTCTTCCCGCCGACGGTCGAATCCGCATCGTCCAAGGCGCGGACGCCGGCGCCGGCGCGGCGCCGCATCGAACGCGACATCCTGCTCGTCGAGGACAACGACGACGTCGCCGCGGCCCTCTGCTCGGTGCTCGAGGCGATGGGCTGCAGGGTGAACCGACTGGTCGATGGCCTGGCTGCGCGGGATTGGCTGGATGGCGCGTCGGCGCTCCCGGACGTGCTGCTTACCGACGTGGTGATGCCGGGCGGCATGGACGGGCTCGCGCTCGCCGAGCACGTGCGCCGCCACCACCCGGGTGTGGAGATCATCGTCATGACCGGCTACGCGGAGCAGATCGAGACGATCTCGGGCCGCGGCTTCCACATCGTGCCCAAGCCCTGCTCGGAGGAGATGCTGGCCGACGCCTTGATGCGGCAGCGCGCCGGCTGACCCGGCGCCCCGTCTAGACGGCGGGAGGAGGTGATCTCGGGGGGCCGAGCCGCACCGTCACTGCCGGCCCTGGCGATGCTCCCACTCGGCCTCGGCCAGTCCCTCCTCGCTGAGCCAGCGCTGCCAGTAGGCAATCCGGAGCGGGTCCGCGCCGTTGGCCTCCTCGAGTGCGTGCAGCTCGCCCTCGGCCGCGATGGCGCGTGCGCGGGAGGCCGAGACGCCGAGGGCAGCGCCGATCTCGGTGCACGACTGGCCGGCCTGCCGCATGAGGTGGACCTGCCTCGCGCGCAGGCGACGCCGGATCGACGAGGGCGTCGGCACCGCCTCCAGATAGGCGTGACGGTCGCGTCCGGAGCGTGGTCCGGGAACCGGCTTGGCGAGTGCCGCCTCGATGTCACGAAGCGTCATCTCCGACATTCTTTTGCCCATCCGCCATCGTAGGCAGCGGGCCTTCCCGAGCGACCCGAGAGTTAGCGACAGGGTTCACGCCCGAGGCGTCCGCATCTCCGGGCGGGGGTGAAACGTGGCCTAGTTCCTTGCGGTGGGCCCCGGTTCGGCTCCGCACCGGGTGTCGCGGAAGACCTCTTCAGTTGGCGGGCGGCATGTCCGCGTCGGACCAGCTCGAACCTCGTGCGCGAGCGTGAGAGTGCTCCCCATGAATGAGGGGTAGGGGTATCGCGACGCAGCGGAACGCGCGAGGGACACTTGCACGCGGACCGCGGACACGGATGGACCAACAGCACTATCGCCTGCGTGGGCACCCATCCGAGCCTGGGCATGACCTGGGCGCCGAGGACTACCTCCTGGGTCGCGGCAACGGCCGGGCCCTGGCGTACGTGCAGCACGCGGTGCGCCACGGCGACAGCTTCATCGTGTTGACGGGCGAGCCCGGTACCGGCAAGTCGGTGCTGGTCAGAAAGCTGTTGCGTGACCTCGGCCCCGACAACATCGTGCCGGCGCTGCTTGCGGCGACGCGTTCCGAGGTGGAGACGCTGCTGTCGGCGGTCGTGAAGGCGTTCCGCGCGCCGCTGCAGGGGCATTCCGTCGACGAGTTGCGCGCCGGGCTGGAGGCCTTCCTGGCGACGCTCACGGCGAGCGGGCGTCGGGCGCTCCTCGTCGTCGACGACGCGCAGCATCTGCTGCCGGCGTCCATCAAGGAGCTGGCCGGGCTGGCGAGCCTGCGCTCGATGCGCGACGCGCCGCTGCAGGTCGTTCTCGCGGGACGCCCGGAGCTCCGCTCCAGCCTTCAGCGTGCCGCCCTCCTCGGCGCCCGGACCGAGCCGGTCTTCCTCTTCTGCGACGTCGGGCCGCTGAGCGCCGACGAGACGCGCGCCTACGTCGAGCATCGCTTTCGTCGGGCCCGGCCCGACCAGCCGCCTGCCTGCTCCGCCGACGTGCACCAGCGCCTCCATGACGCCGCGCGCGGCGTGCCGGGGTTGCTCGACCCGTTGTGCGACCGCTTGCTGGCCGTCACGAAGGAGCGGCGCCTGGGCCGCGTCTCGCTGGCGCTCGTGGAGGAGGCCACGCGGGCGCACGGGAGCGGGCTGACCGAGGGTGGCGCTCCCGGAGAAGGAAGTCGACCGCAAGCCCACACGGCGCACGGGCCGGACGGGCGCGAGGTGGCGAGGCGGGTCAGCGCCGGCGCGGCCACGCGGAGCTCGCGTGCAAGGGTCGTCGGCTTCGCGCTCTTCCTCGTCGCGGCGATCGTCGCCGGCCTGATCCACGAGTACATGGGTCTGGTCGACGAGCGGCGCCTGTCCTCGCTGGCCGTGGCGACTCGAGTCGCCACGCCGCTCCTCTCCCCCGCGCCGGCGGCCACGGTCGCACAGGCGCCGTCTGCCACGCCGGGCGCCGTCCCAGCACCCGATCGACCGCTGCCAGAGGCCGTGCCCATGCTCCCCGTGACCTCGGCGGCACCGGTGCCGTCCGGGACAGCAGTGGCGGAGTCGAACGGCTGGGAGGCCGTGCCGGCGCCGACGGCCGCGACGCGTCCGAAGCGTGG
>NZ_JANODC010000408.1:0-1909 GCF_031412495.1 Rhizobacter sp.
CTCGCGGAAGCGGACCGAGCAGTCGGCGCAGTAGTTGTTCAGGCGGTGGCGGACGTGGATGCACTGCTCGAAGTGACGCTCGAGCGGAAAGCTGAGGAAGCGACGGCGGGTCGCGACCAGCTCCATGCAGGTGCTGAGGCCCCCCTGCACCAGCGCGAGGTCGGAGCAGGCGAGGTGCTCGAACAGGTTGTGCACATACGGCAGGACCTCGAGGCCGGCGTGGACGGGCAGCGTCTCGCGCGGCACGCGCGGCCCGGCGACCAGCACCATGCGCAGCTCGGGCACCTGCCGCTTCATGAGCGGAAAGGCGTCGGCGATGCGGCGCAGCAGCGGCGCGCCGACGGCCGTGCCGCCGACCGCGGCGATGACCAGCTTCTCGTCGCGCCGGTAGCCGTGCCGCGCGCGCAGGGCGTCGGTGTCGGCCAGCGTCGCCGGATCGAACGGGAGGGCGTAGCCCGTGTAGGTGAAGTTGCGATCCGTCCAGGCGCGGATCTGCGGCAGCCCGGGCCCGAATGGCAGGTCGGCGACGTCTTCCGGGTTGCCGACGAAGATCGCGCGATCCCTGATCCAGGGATAGCGCGCCACGTGCTCGATGTCGTCGGCGTTGCGGTCGGCGCAGAGGTAGGCCTCGCGCTCGTTGCCTTCTTCCATCGGCAGGCAGCCGACGAAGTCGGTCAGGAAGACGAAGGGCTGGCGCTTCAGCTCCGGGTTCTCGTGATAGTGGTAGTCGACGTCCCAGGCCTCGTCGCCGACGACGATGTCGTAGTGCTCCTGCTCGAGCAGGTCGGCAAAGATCAGGAAGTTCCTGGCCATCACTTCGTCCATCGTGCGCAGCGCGAAGAACGCCTGCAGGTCGTGCTCGCCGGCCTGCGCCTCGAAGTGGCGGCTCTCGTTGGCCAGGCGGGCCGTGATCGGGTGCAGCCGCTCGCCTTCTTTGACCAGGTAGGTCGCGGCGGGGTCGACCGTGAACCAGTCGATCTCGAGGTCCGGCTGCAGGGTGCGCATCTCGCGGGCGATGGCGAGATCGCGCTGCACGTGGCCGAGGCCGATCGCGCTCGAGACGAAGAGGGCCCGGCGCTTGCGGCCCATGGCCCGGACCCAGGTCGACCGCGGCGGGCCGGCGCCGACGAAATCGCGGAGGGTGCGGGCGAAGGCGACCGGGTCGCGCGCGCACATCAGGTGCCCGCCGCCGCCGACGGTGAGCAGCCGCGCGCCTGGAATGAGCCGCGCGACCTCCTCCCCGCGTTCGTAGGCGACGCGCTCGTCCCGGTCGCCGTGGATGACGAGCGTCGGGCACGCGACCCTCCTCGCCAGCTCGCGGACGTCGGTGCCGAGCCAGCCGGTGAGGCCCATCGCCACCGTGGCGCCGTCGCTCGCCGCGCCGTGGTGGAGCACTCCGTCCTCGTACGGCTTGGTCGAATGCGGCTCGTTGAAGACGATGCCGAAGAAGCGGTCGACGTGCGCTGGCCAGTCGTCGCGCATCTGGGCGACCGCCGCCGCGACGACAGCCTGCGCCTCGGGGGTCGTCGGCAACGAGGCGGCATAGCCACCGGCGACGACGAGATGCGAGACGCGCGCCGGCTGCTCGGCCGCGAGCCGGATCGCGTTCATCGTCGTCGCCGAGATGGCGACGACAGCGGCGCGATCGACCTCGAGGCGATCGAGCACGGCAACGAAGTCGCGGTAGAAGAGATCGAACGAGTACTGCTCCTGCGCGGTCGGCCGATCCGACCGGCCGTTGCCGCGCAGGTCCATCACCGCCACCCGGAAGTGCTGCGCCAGCCAAGGCACCACGCCCTTCAGCAGGGGCGAGTTGGCGATCTGGTAGACGGGTGCGAAGACAAGCCACGGGCCGCTGTCGCCGCACTGGCCGTACCAGGTCTTCACGCCGTCGCAGGACACGAAGCCC
>NZ_JANODC010000409.1:0-3059 GCF_031412495.1 Rhizobacter sp.
GCCGAACGCGAGATCGCGCTGGAATTGCGGCGGCAGGGCCTCGGCGAGGCCGAGATCGGCAGCCACGCCGGCGCCGCCGACACTTCGCTGTCCCTTGGCATCGACGAGCAGCTGGTCCGCGCCGCACGCCTGACCGACGGCAGCGCGCTCGGCAGCGCCGAAGGCGTGCAGGGCGATCCTCGGCGCGCCAGCGCCGCCGCCGGTCGTGGCGTCGCCGACCTGGTCGTCGCCCGCACGCGCGACGCCATCCAGCGCGAGGTGGCGCGTCGGCGACCGTGACCCTCGTGCCGCCTATCGTGTGCGGTCTTTCGCGGGTGGCCGCGTCGCCCGCGTCCTCTTTTTCAATCCGCCGAGCGTTGACGAAGCGTTCGATCTCCCTGGAGCTCTTCTCTTGAACCTTCCTACCCCCCTGCGCCGCACTGCCGGCGTCGCTGCTGCCGCCACCCTGGCGACGCTGAACTGCCTCGCCCAGCCCGCCTCGACCCCGGCCGCGACGACGGCGCCCCGCGCCGCCTCGGCCGCGGTCGCCGTCGTCCCCGGCATGGCGCCCGTGACCGATCGCGCGAACCTCTACGGCGACACGGTCGCAGGCAGGCTGAGCGCTGCCGTGGCCGGCGCGCTGCCGCGCGTCTACGTGCCGCACGTCAGCTCGCACGATGTGTACGTCATCGATCCGGAGACGTTCAAGGTCGTCGACAAGTTCAAGGTCGGCCTCAACCCGCAGCACGTCGTGCCGTCGTGGGACCTGAAGACGCTCTGGGTCGCCAACAACGCCGAGAACACGACCAAGGGCAGCCTGATCCCGATCGATCCGAAGACCGGCAAGCCGGGCAAGGCGATCGCGGTCGACGATCCCTACAACATGTACTTCACGCCGGACGGCAAGGAGGCCATCGTCGTCGCTGAGGCCTACAAGCGGCTCGACTTCCGCGACCCGGTGACCATGGCCCTGAAGTCGTCGCTGCCGACGCCCGACTGCCCCGGCATCAACCACGCCGACTTCTCGATCGACGGCCGCTACGCGATCTTTACCTGCGAGTTCGGCGGCGCGCTCGTGAAGATCGACCTCGTCGAGCGCAAGGTGCTCGGCTACCTGAAGCTGTCGACCGGCAAGATGCCGCAGGACATCCGCATCTCGCCCGACGGCGCCGTGTTCTACGTCGCCGACATGATGGTCGACGGCGTCTTCATCATCGACGGCCAGAGCTTCAAGGAGATCGGCTTCATTAAGACCGGCAAGGGCACGCACGGGCTGTACCCGAGCCGCGACGGCAAGAAGCTCTACGTCACCAACCGCGGCTCGAACAAGATCCACGGCAAGGGCAAGGGCATGGGCAGCGTCTCGGTGCTCGACTTCGCGACGCGCACGGTCGACGTCACCTGGCCGATCCCGGGCGGCGGCAGCCCCGACATGGGCAACGTCAGCGCCGACGGCAAGTGGCTGTGGCTCTCGGGCCGCTACGACAACGTCGTCTACGCATTCGACACGACGAGCGGCGCGGTGAAGGTCATCCCGGTGGGCAAGGAGCCGCACGGGCTCACGGTGTGGCCGCAGCCGGGCCGCTATTCGCTCGGCCACACGGGCAACATGCGCTGAACCGCGGCCCCTCGGGCTGCCACTTTGCTCACGCTCTCCGGTCGCGGCGGCCGAAGGGCGCGGCGCGGGCCACGGCGTGCGCCATGCTCGGCGCCCGCTTGCCCCCGTCCCTGCCGATGCCGCCGCCCGCTCCCCTTCGCGCCCAGCCATTCCGATCGCGACTCTGGCGCGCGGCCCTGCTCGTGTCCTGCCTGCCGGTCGTGACCGGCGCCCTGCTCGTGATCGCCGGCGCCGATCAGCGCGGCCTGCCGAGCTCGAGCGTCCAGTACGTCCGGTAGGTGCTCGTCGGCGTGCCCGGCACGCAGGCCATGCCCATGTCCTGGAAGGCCGGGTTCATGAGGTTGGCGCAGTGGCCGTCGCTCGCGAGCCAGCCGTCGATCACCGCATTCACGCTCGGGTAGCCGGCGGCGATGTTCTCGCCGATGGTGCTCCACACGTAGCCGGTCGCGTCGATCCGGTTCACGAAGGAGCGGCCGTCGGCGCTGGTGTGCGAGAAGTAGTTCTTCGCCGACATGTCCTCGGAGTGGCCGAGGGCGGCCTGGGTCAGCTGGGCATTCCAGGTCAGCGGCGTCGTCGCCGCGAAGCGGCCGGCGCTGCGGCAGTCGACCGGCGTCGAGCGCAGCTGGTTGATGCGGGCGATCGCACCGGCGGCGAAGTCGGCGAGGCCGCAGGTGCCGGCTGCGACCGGCGTGGGCGCTGGCGCGGGTGCAGGCGCTGGAACCGGTGCGGGAGCGGGAGCCGGCGCGGGTGCGGGCGCGGGTGCGGGTGCGGGTGCGGGCGCGGGTGCGGGTGCCGGTGCGGGTGCGGGTGCGGGTGCGGGTGCCTTGGGGAGCCGCGGCCGACGGCGCAGGGCTTCGGCATCGGTTTCCGACACCGACTGGGCCGCCGGCATCGACGCCGGCGAACCGACGGCAGAGGCAACGACGTCGGTGCTGTTGGCATCGGCCGACGAGGTGTCGGAGCCGCCGCCGCAGGCGGCGACCAAGGAAGTCAGGGCGGCGGCACAGAAGAGGGGGCCGAGGCGTTCGATCGGGGAGGGAGAAGGCTGGGTCATGAGAAAGATGGGGTTGGTACGTGCAACGACCATAGCGCGCGATCGGCGCACGTCGCGAAAGTGGTCCGTGCTTTGCGTAAGCGCTTGTAAGGCGGGCGCCGCCAGCGACATCGGCAGGGCCGTGCGGACCGGAGTAGATTCGCCCGGAGCCACCCTCGGCCGACCCGGCGCAGACACCATGAGCGACCCCTTCGTTCCCATCCGCGGCCTGCACCACTTCGCCTGGCGCTGCCGCGACTGCGAGGAGACGCGCCACTTCTACGAAGACCTGCTCGGCCTGCCGCTGGTGCACGTGATCCGCTCCGACGTGGTCCCGAGCACCGGCGAGCACTGCCCCTACGTGCACGTCTTCTTCCGCATGGCCGACGGCTCGCACCTCGCCTTCTTCGACCTCGGCGACGACGTCGC
>NZ_JANODC010000410.1:0-2652 GCF_031412495.1 Rhizobacter sp.
TAAGCTCCTGCGCCAGCCGTTCCCGGAGACTTCCATGCCCCACCTGCCCGGCCTCGCCTTCGACCTCGGGGACACCATCGCCATGCTGCGCGACAGCGTGCAGCAGTTCGCCGACGCCGAGATCGCGCCGCGTGCCGCCGCCATCGACCGCGACAACCTGTTTCCGGTGGACCTGTGGCAGAAGCTCGGCGGCCTGGGCCTGCACGGGATGACGGTGCAGGAGGAGTACGGCGGCAGCGGCCTCGGCTACCTGGCGCACGTCGTCGCCATGGAGGAGGTGTCGCGGGCTTCGGCCTCGGTGGGCCTGTCGTACGGCGCGCACTCGAACCTCGCCGTCAACCAGATCCACCGCAACGGCAGCGAGGCGCAGAAGCGCAAGTACCTGCCCAGGCTCGTCTCCGGCGAGCACGTCGGCGCGCTGGCCATGAGCGAGCCGAACGCCGGCTCCGACGTCGTCAGCATGAAGCTGCGCGCCGAGCGTATCGGTGGACAGAACGGCGACCGCTACGTGCTGAACGGCTCGAAGATGTGGATCACCAACGGCGGCGACGCCGACACGATGGTCGTCTACGCCAAGACGGCACCGGAGAAGGGCGCAGGCGGCGTGACCGCCTTCATCGTCGAGAAGGGCTTCCGCGGACTGTCGTTCGGCACCAAGCTCGACAAGCTCGGCATGCGCGGCTCGAACACCTGGCCGGTGTTCTTCGAGGACTGCGAGGTGCCGGCGGAGAACGTGCTCGGCGCCGAAGGCGGCGGCGTCAAGGTCCTGATGAGCGGGCTCGACTACGAGCGGGCCGTGCTCTCGGGCGGGCCGCTCGGCATCATGGCCGCGTGCATGGACGCGGTCCTTCCCTTCATCCACGAGCGCAAGCAGTTCGGCCAGTCGATCGGCGAGTTCCAGCTCATGCAGGGCAAGGTCGCCGACATGTACACCACCTGGTCGGCGTGCCGTGCCTACGTCTACGCGGTGGCCGAGGCCTGCGATCGCGGCGACCACTCGCGCACGCTGAGGAAGGATGCCGCCGGCGCGATCCTCTACTCGGCCGAGAAGGCGACCTGGATGGCCGGGGAGGCGATCCAGGCCCTCGGCGGCGTCGGCTACACCAACGAGTACCCGGTCGGCCGGCTCTGGCGCGACGCCAAGCTCTACGAGATCGGCGCCGGCACGAGCGAGATCCGGCGCATGCTGATCGGCCGCGAGCTGTACGCGGAGAGCATGTGAGCGCGACCCTCGGCGCGACGCGCCGCTACGCCGACGTTCCCGGCCCGCGCGGCGTGCCGTTCTTCGGCAATGCCCTGCAGTTCGACAAGAGCCGCGTCCACGAGCGCTTCGCCGAGTGGGTGGCCGAGTACGGACCGTACGTGCGCGTGCGCGTGGGGCCGCGCAACCTCCTCCTCGTCGCCGATCACGCGGTGATCGCCTCGGTCCTCCGCGACCGCCCTGAGCGCTTTCTGCGGCCTACCAACCACGCCCGCATCGTGCAGGAGATGGGCTTCGACGAGGGCCTCTTCTTCGCCAACGCCGAGGTCTGGAAGCGGCAGCGGCGGATGGTCATGGCGGCGATGGACCCGGGCCACGTCAAGGCCTTCTTCCCGTCGCTGCGCAAGGTCGTCGGCCGGCTCCAGGGCCGCTGGCGCAAGGCCGCCGACGCCGGCGCGACGATCGACCTGCAGGCCGACCTGATGCGCTACACCGTCGACGCCATCGCCGGCCTCGCCTTCGGTGCCGACGTCAACACGCTCGAGTCCGACGAGGACGTCATCCAGCGCCACCTCAACCACATCTTCCCGGCCCTGGCTCGCCGCTCGCTGTCGGCGCTGCCGTACTGGCACTGGATCCGCCTTCCGGCCGACCGCCGGCTCGACCGCAGCGTCGCCGAGGTCAAGGCGGCGATCGCCGGCTTCATCGCCGCGGCGCGGCAGCGCCTTCGCGACGACCCCGGGCTGCGCAGCAAGCCGCGCAACCTGCTCGAGGCGATGATCGTGGCCGCCGACGCGCCCGGCAGCGAGGTCGACGACCGCGACATCGCCGGCAACGTGTTCGTCGCCCTCATCGCCGGCGAGGACACCACGGCCAACACCCTGGCCTGGCTGTTCGACTTCCTGCACCGCCATCCCGAGGCGATGCGCCGGGCCCGCGAGGAAGTGCTGCGCGTCGCTCCCGACCCGTCGCAGTTCACGCTCGAGCAGATGGCCGAGCTGCCGTACCTCGACGCCTGCATCAACGAGACGATGCGCCTGAAGCCGGTCGCGCCGCTGCTGCCGTCGCAGGCCAACCTCGACACGACGGTCGGCGACGTCGAGGTGCCGGCGCACACCTTCGTCGTCGCCGTGATGCGGCCCGACGTGCTCGAGGAACGCTACTTCCCGCGCGCCACCGCGTTCGAGCCCGAGCGCTGGCTCGCTGGCACGGCCGAGGCGCCGAGCGCGCGCTCGACGACGCGCGTGTCGATGCCCTTCGGCGCAGGGCCGCGCCTGTGCCCCGGCCGCTACCTGGCCCTGCTCGAGATGAAGATGGCCATCGCCATGCTGCTCGGCGGCTTCGCCATCGAGCGCGTCGGCACCCGCGACGGCACGCCGGCGCGCGAGCGCTTCGCGTTCGCGATGGGGCCGGTCGGGCTCGAGATGCGCCTCGGCCGCACAGGTGCCTAG
>NZ_JANODC010000411.1:0-13615 GCF_031412495.1 Rhizobacter sp.
GCCGACCTGCACCCCGACAAGGCCTTGTGGCCGCGCGACCGGCGCCAGCGCGCGCGGGCGCGCAGCCTCTGCGCCGAGATGCATTCCGGCTTCGCCGAGCTGCGCGGCACGTTCGGGATGAACGTCGAGGCGTCGCTGCCCGAAGTCGGGGCGCGGATGCTGGCCGAAAAGCCCGGTGCGGCCCGTGACCTGGCGCGCATCGACGCCATGTGGAGCGATGCGCTCGAAGCGAGCGGCGGCCCGTTCCTGTTCGGTGCCTTCAGCATCGCCGATGCCTTCTTCGCGCCGGTGTGCTCGCGTGTGAAGACCTTCGCCCTGCCGCTGTCGGCGCGCTCGGCGGCCTATGCGCGACACATGCAGGCGCTGCCTGCATTCGCCGAATGGACCGCCGAT
Organism: Rhizobacter sp.; assembly: GCF_031412495.1. Lineage (GTDB taxonomy): Bacteria > Pseudomonadota > Gammaproteobacteria > Burkholderiales > Burkholderiaceae_C > Schlegelella_A. Next base: position 394 of record NZ_JANODC010000411.1, read on the forward strand.
GCCCTGGCCGAGCACGACTTCGTGTCCGAGGACGAGCCGTACCGCAGCCGACCATAAAAAAGCGGGCCGAAGCCCGCTTTCAAATCTCTGTCCCGCGCTGCCGGGTTGCGTCGGGCCTTCAGGCTTTCTTGCGGCGGCGCGACATGAAGCCGACGGCACCCAGGCCCGCCAGCATCAGCGCATAGGTCTCCGGCTCCGGGATGGCGGCCGTGATCGACTCGACCTTGACGGCCATGTCGTTGTAGTCCCAATCGGTGCCGTCCTCGTAGGCCAGGAGCCAGTTCGTGCTCGCGCCTTGCTGGAAGGCGATCACCCGGTCCGTCCGGTTGCCCGTGTTCAGCTGGTCGAGCGAGAAGTAGGTCGGGTTGTTGTTCCCCACCGCGTTCGGCCGAAAGTAGAAGCCGAACGAGTTCGGGTTCACCAGGGCATTGACGAAATTGCCGCAGTTGACCTTCACGCCGCAAGCCGTGATGTCGGAGCTGCCCACCTGCAAGGTGTTGCCGACGAAGGAGATCGCCGCGGTGGTCAGCGCGGTGGCGCCGCCCAGCATCAGGTCATAGGTGATGACGTTGCTGGTGTCCGTGCCGAACCAGATGCCGAAGCGCTGGTTGGCCGAGTTCGCCGTCCACTCGGCGACGAGCGTCGGGATGGTCGAGGCAGCGTTGGGCGTGGTCGAGGCGAACATGCCGGCCGAGCTCTGCATCGTGTTGACGTCGATGCCGGGCCCGAACAGGTTGTTGACGATGGTCTGAAGGCTCTGTTCACTGCCCGGGGTCGCGCCGATCACCGATTGGGTGCTCGTGTTCTGGACGAAATGGACCGCGAATGCCGGCACGCAGGCCGAGAGGCCGAGCATTGCGACGACGAGTTTTAGTTTCATTGAATGGCTCCGTTGGTGGACCGCTGGGAACGACCTCTTTCGCGGCTGGACGGAATCTAGGTTTCGGGCCTTGCGCAAGGCACCCCGCGAGCAGGGGCCACTGCCGACGAACGGTCGTCCTCCTGACAAGCGGTAACGATTCGGGCCCGTTCTAGACTCTTTCCATGATCCGTTACCTCGTTGGCGGTGCCGTTCGCGACGCGCTACTCGGCCGGCCGCAGGGCGACCGCGACTGGGTCCTGGTCGGCGCCACGGTCGACGAGCTGCTCGCCGCCGGCTACAAGCCCGTCGGCGCCGACTTCCCCGTCTTCCTGGATCCGCAGACGCACGAGGAGCACGCGCTGGCACGGACCGAGCGCAAGACCGGCCCCGGCTATCGCGGCTTCCAGTTCAACGCCGATCCGGGCGTGACGCTCGAGGAAGACCTGCTCCGGCGCGACCTCACCATCAACGCCATTGCGCAGGACGAGAGCGGCACGATCGTCGACCCGTTCGGCGGCCGGGGCGACCTGCAGGCAAAGGTCCTGCGCCACGTCTCGTCCGCATTCGCCGAAGACCCGGTGCGCATCCTGCGCCTGGCGCGCTTCGCGGCCCGCTTCGCCGACTTCACCGTCGCGCCCGAGACCGAGGCGCTGATGCGGGCGATGGTCGAGGCCGGCGAGGTCGATGCGCTGGTGCCCGAGCGCGTCTGGCGCGAAGTCTCGCGCGGCCTGATGGAGACGCGGCCGTCGCGGATGTTCGAGGTGCTGCGCGGCTGCGGCGCCCTGGCGCGCGTGCTGCCGGAGGTCGACCGCCTGTTCGGCGTGCCGCAGCGCGCCGAGTACCACCCGGAGGTCGACACCGGCGTGCACCTGATGATGGTGCTCGACATGGCGGCGCGACTCGGCGCCAGCCTGCCGGTGCGCTACGCCTGCCTCGGCCACGACCTCGGCAAGGGCACGACCCCCGCCGAGGTGCTGCCGAAGCACATCGGCCACGAGGAGCGGAGCGTGCGCCTGGTCCGCCGCATGAGCGAGCGGCTGCGCGTCGACAACGCCTGCCGGGCCCTCGCCGAGGTCGTCGCTCGCGAGCACGGGAACGTGCATCGCAGCGGCGAGTTCGGCGCCGCGGCCATCGTCCGCCTGCTCGAGCGCTGCGACGCGCTGCGCCGCCCCGACCGCTTCGCCGAACTCCTGCTCGCCTGCGAGTGCGACGCGCGCGGCCGGCTCGGGCTCGAGGAGAGGGACTATGCGCCGCGGCCGCTGCTGACCCGCGCCCTCGCTGCCGTGCAGTCGGTCGACACCACGCGCATCGCCGGGGAAGCCACCGAGCGCGGGCTGGCCGGGGCGGCCATCGGCGCCGCCATCCAGGCTGCGCGGATCGAGGCCGTGCGCCAGCAGATGGCGTCTACAGGAAGTGGCTGATCGCCAGGCCGATCAGCCCGATGAGCACGCTGCTGGCGAACGGAACGAACCAGGTGCGGCCGGCGAAGCGGAAGCGGAAGTCGCCCGGCAAGCGGCCGAAGCCGAGCTTTTCGAGCCAGGGGCTGAACGCGGCGAAGATCAGCAGCGCCAGGAAGACGATGAGGAGCCAGCGGATCATCGCGCGGGCGGGGTGGCGGTCGAGGGCATGGGGCTGCGCGGCTAGAGCCGGTCGCGGCGGTCGCCGTGCGCGAACCCGATCGGCGCAAAGCCCTCGAGGCCCTTCGCAAACGCCAGCACCTTGAACAGTTCGCCCATCTCGTGCTCGTTGAGGAGCTTCATCGCATCGGCCCGCACGCGCAGGTCGGCAGACTCCAGCAGTTCGCCGATGCCGCAGTCGATCAGGAAGTTCGCCTGCGAGGCATAGCCGACGACGTCGAGGCCGGCATCCTGGCCGGCGAGCGCCAGCGCGGTGAAGTCGAGGTGCGAGGTGATGTCCTTGAGGCCGACATCGACCAGCGGGTCGGTGTCGGCGCGGTGCGCGCGATGGCACATGAGCGTGCCCTGCTCGCGTTGCGGGTGGTAGTACTCGGCCTCCGGAAAGCCGTAGTCGATGAAGAACGCGGCGCCGCGCTCGAGCCGGTCGGCGAGCGTGGCGACGAAGGCGGTGGCGTGCGGCTGCAGCTCGGTCGTCATGCCGTCCGGGTAGGGCCCCGGCAGCGGCGGCCGCTTGTCGCTGTCGCGGTCGGCCCAGGCGAAGCCGACCGACGTCGCGCCGGAGCGGACCACGCCGCGCTCGCGCCAGACCCCGTTCTCGAAGCGGATCAGGTCGACCGGCATCGCATCGAGCACCTCGTTGCCGACCACGACGCCCTGCATGCGCTCCGGCAGCGCCTCGACCCAGCGAACGCGCCCGGCGCTGGCCGCGGTGGCCTGCCGCTGACGCTCGCGCAACGCGGCCGAGACCTCGACGATCGAGTAGCGACGGAGGCGATTGCCGAGCGTGGCGATCAGCTCGGCCGCCAGCGCGCCCGAGCCGGCCCCGAACTCCCACACCTCGTCGCTGCCGCTGGCCTCGAGCGCCTGGGCGACCTGACGCGCGAGGGCCCGGCCGAACAAGGGAGACAGCTCGGGCGCGGTGACGAAGTCGCTGCCGGAGCCGGGCATCCTGCCGACGATGCGGCGCCCGCTGACGTAGTAACCGAGGCCCGGGGCGTAAAGGGCCATCGCCATGAAGCGGCTGAAGGGGATCCAGCCGCCGGCTCGGTCGATCGCCGTGCCCACGAGTCGGGCCAGGGCCGCCGATACACTGCTGTCGTCCTGGCTGTCGCGCACCTTCGCATTGTAGAAATCGTGTCCACGTCCGTCGTTGCACCGGGCATCGAAGCTCCGTCATCGCGAGTCCGCGGTCCGGCGCGCCCATCCGTGGAGACCGTCAAGCTCGGCAAGCGGCTGCATCGCCAGCTCGGCCGGGCCATCGCCGAGTTTTCGATGATCGAGGCCGGCGACCGCGTCATGGTCTGCGTTTCAGGCGGCAAGGACAGCTACACCCTGCTCGACCTCCTCATCGAGCTGCGCACCCGCAGCCCGGTGCCGTTCGACCTCGTCGCCGTCAACCTCGACCAGAAGCAGCCCGGCTTTCCTGCGGACGTGCTGCCCGCCTACCTGGCCGGCCGCGGCGTCGAGTTCCGGATCGTGGAGCAGGACACCTATTCGGTCGTCAAGCGACTCGTGCCCGAGGGCCGGACGATGTGCAGCCTGTGCTCGCGCCTGCGCCGCGGCGCGCTCTATCGCATCGCCGGCGAGCTCGGCGCGACCAAGATCGCGCTCGGCCACCACCGAGACGACATGGTCCAGACGCTGTTCATGAACATGTTCTTCGGCGGCCGGCTCAAGGGCATGCCGCCCAGGCTGGTCAGCGACGACGGCAGGCACGTGGTGATCCGGCCGCTGGCCTACGTCGCCGAGAGCGACCTGGCGCGGTGGGCGGCGCTGCGCGGCTTCCCGATCATCCCCTGCAACTTGTGCGGCAGCCAGACCAACCTGCAGCGCGTGCGCGTCCGCTCGATGCTGCGCGAGTGGGAGCGGGAGTATCCCGGCCGCATCGACCGGATCTTCGACGCGATGGGCCGCGTCGTGCCGTCGCACCTGATGGACCGCCAGCTGTTCGCCTTCGACGCGCTCCGACCCACCGGGCACCCCGACCCCGGCGGCGACCGCGCCTTCGACGACGACGACGAGGTCGATGTCGACGCCGGCGCCTGCGCCACGGAACGACGCACCGGGTCGATGCCGGTGCGGGGCCCCCGCCCCGCTCCGGCACCGGGCTTGCCGGAGCAGGAGTCGCCATGATCACCAGGACCCTCGCCTGCCTCGGCCTCGCCCTCGCGCTCACCGGCTGCGCTTCGCTGAACCGGATCGACAGCGACGTGTCGACCTTCAGCCGGTGGCCGACCGGTCGGGCCCCGGCGACCTATGCCTTCGAGCGTCTGCCTTCGCAGCAGGCGCGGCCGCAGGAAGCACAGCTGCTGGAAGACGCCGCCCGCCAGGCCATCGAGAAGGCCGGTTTCGTTCCCGCCCCGGAGGGTCGCGCCCCCGACGTGAGCATTCAGCTCGGCGCGCGCATCGCCGAGGCTGACCGCTCGCCCTTCGACGACCCGTTCTGGTACCCCGGCTACGGGACCTGGCACCGCCCGTACGGCCGTTTCGGCCGGCCGTTCTGGGCCCCGGGATGGCGCGGCGGCCCGTGGGGCCCTCATTACCCCGCCCTGCCCCGCTACGAGCGCGAGGTGGCGGTCCTGATCCGCGACAAGCGGACCGGCGAGCCGCTCTACGAAGCGCGGGCCGAGAGCGAGGGCATGACGATCGCGGTGGCGCAGGTGCTGCCGGCGATGTTTGCGGCGGCGATGCAGGACTTCCCTCGCGGCGGCCCGACGAACCCGCGCCGCGTCAGCATCGAGGCGTTGCCGAGGCCCTAGACCCGGCGCTGCGCCTTGGCCCGAACGGGGCGGCGGCGCCCTGGATGGCCTCGTCCTAACCGCCTGCGCAAGCTCAGCTGGACGCGTCGGCGGCAAGGGTCCGGAAGTCGCTTTCGTAATTCCTCAGTTTCTTCACTGCCGCGCGCCGCTGCTCGGGCGTGGTGGCGTTGTGCAGGGCGCTCGCGTAGGCGCAGTTGTGCGCCAGGACGCGTTCCGCGTAGCCGCGATAGGCCTCGCGCGGCGAGCGCCGGAAGGACTGCACCCAGGTCCGCATCTCCGCCTCTGCCTGGGCCTGGTCGGCACGCGCCACGGTGAGACGGCGGAGCACCTGCAGCAAGTCCTGCTGGCGCTGCCGCCGTTCGGCGAACGCCATCTCCGCGTCGTACGGCGAGCTGGCGACACTGCGGGCGACGAACTCGCGCTGGGCGGCATCCAGGCCGCCGTAGAAGGATTCGGCGCGCTCGATCTCCCGCTGCAGGACGGCCCGGCGCCGTTTCGCCGGATCACGCTGCAGGTGCTCGTCGCGGAATTCGTCGTTGGTCCTGGCGTTGCGCTTCTCGATGGCCGCGATCTGCACCGGCGCGAGGGTGAGCGCCACCTCGGCCGCGACCGGGATCGCCCGCTCGACCGCCGTGTCGACCCGGGTCCGGGCCTCCCGCCACCAGGCGCACATGCGTTCGGGCGTCGCGTCCTCGACCAGCTCGAGCTGGGCCCGGGCCAGCAGGTCGGCGTAATCGGGCAGCTGCGTCCGCCGGTGCCAGGCGAACCAGTCGCCGAGGGCGGTGCGCACGCGCAGCGACTGGGCGTCGTCGAGCTCGACGTAGCGATCGACCCAGAGAAAGGCGAAGCCGCTGCCCTGGCCGTAGCCGATCTTCATCATGCTGCAGCCGGCCGGCAGGCTCAGGCCCAGCAGCAGCGCCGCGATAATCGACGAGCGGCGCGAGGGCCGAGGCAAGGTGAATGGCGGCATGGCGTTGAACATCGTGATCATGGCGGCAGGCAAGGGCACAAGGATGAGGTCGAGCCGGCCGAAGGTCCTGCACACCCTCGCCGGTCGTCACTTATTGCAGCACGTCCTCGATGCCGCCGCCAAGCTGGGGGCGACACGGACGATCGTCGTCACCGGCCACGGCGCCGAGGCGGTCGAGCAGGCCGTGCGCGGCGACGGGCTCGCCTTCGTCCGCCAGGAGCCGCAGCTCGGCACCGGCCACGCCGTGCAGCAGGCCGCGCCGCTGCTCGACGATGGCGGCACGACCCTGATCCTCAACGGCGACGTGCCGCTGATCGAAGCCGGCACCCTGCGCGCGCTGGTCGACGCCGTCGAAGGCCGGCACCTGGCCCTGCTCACGGTGCGCGTTCCCGACCCGCACGGCTACGGCCGGATCGTCCGCGCCGGCGGGACCGGCGCGATCGTGGGCATCGTCGAGCAGAAGGACGCCGGCGCAGAGCAGCTCGCCGTCGACGAGATCTATACCGGCGTCATGGCCGCGCCGACGCCGGCCCTGCGACGCTGGCTGGGCGCCCTGCGCAACGACAACGCCGCCGGCGAGTACTACCTCACCGACGTCGTCGGCCTGGCCGTCGCCGAAGGCACGCGGGTGGTCGACCGCCAGGCGGCGAGCGAGACCGAGGTCCTCGGCGTCAACAGCCCGGCCCAGCTCGCCGACCTCGAGCGCCGCTTCCAGCGCGCCGGCGCCGAGCGCCTGCTCGCTGCCGGCGTGCGCCTGGCCGACCCGGCCCGCATCGACATTCGCGGCGAGCTCGTCTGCGGCAGCGACGTCGAGATCGACGTCGGCTGCATCTTCGAAGGCCGGGTCGACCTCGGCGACGGCGCCCGCATCGGCGCCTACTGCGTCGTGCGCAACGCCTCGGTCGGCGCCGGCGCGTCGCTGCGGCCCTACACCCACGTCGACGGCGAGGGGCTCGGCGCCAGCATCGGCGCGGGCGCGCTGGTCGGCCCCTTCGCCCGGTTGCGCGGCGGCGCCCGGCTCGGCGCCGACGTGCACATCGGCAACTTCGTCGAGGTGAAGAACGCGACGCTGGCGGCCGGAGCCAAGGCGAACCACCTGGCCTACATCGGCGACGCGAGCCTCGGCGAGCGCGTCAACTTCGGCGCCGGCAGCATCACCGCGAACTACGACGGCGCCGCCAAGCACCACACGACGATCGGCGCCGACGCGCACATCGGCAGCAACTGCGTGCTCGTCGCGCCGGTCGAGGTCGGCGCCGGCGCGACCATCGGTGCCGGCTCGACGATCGCCCGCAACGCACCGGCCGGCCAGCTCACGGTGGCGCGGCAGCGGCAGGCCACGCTAGCCGGCTGGAAGCGGCCGGTGAAGGCCAAGCCCTGACGGTCGGACGCGAACCCCGGGGCGCGCGGTAGGCGCTCAGGTCGCTTCTTCGACGCTGCGCACCGCCAGGCACAGGTCCGACCAGGCCTTCGCCTTCTCGGCCGGGTGGCGGAGCAGGAAGGCCGGCGCGAAGGTCACGATCACCGGCACGCCGGCGCGCGCCTCGCGCCGCCCGCGCAAGGCGCCGAGCGGCTCGTCGGTGTCGAGCACGGCCTGCGCCGCGCCGCGGCCGAGGGCGAGGATGCAGGCGGGCCGGACGACGGCCTGCGCCGCATCGAGCCACGCGGCGGAGGCGACCGACGCGCCGGGCGCGCCCGCCGGTACCGGCAGCGCGGCGAGCGCGGCGCGCCCGGCCCGGGCCGGTGCCGAGCGCGACACGCCGATCGCCGCCAGCATGTTGTCGAGCAGCCGCTCCTGGTCGGCGGCGCTCGCATCGGCGGCGAGGAACGGATCGGCGACGACCAGCCACTCGGCGTCGACGAGCGCGGCGACCGGCCCGGTCGAGAGCGGCGCTGCCGGGCTCGAGCGGGCGGGCGCGGCGGCCGGTGCGCCGGCACGCTCCGGCGCACCGGATGCCGGGCCCGGATCGAGCGCCTCGGTCACCTCGCCCGCGTCGTCGCCGGACGCCATCCCGGCAACGGCCGGCGCCTCGCGCCACGAGAAGACGATGCCCATCTCGCGCAGCATCGCGCGCTGGCGCTCAGTCCAGCGCATGGCCGTCGTTCCACGTGCGCAGGTCGAGGGTCATGACGATCGCGTCCTCGCGCGTTCCCGCCGGCGCCGGGTAGTAACCGCGGCGCATGCCGGCCGCGGCGAAGCCGAGCCGGCGATACACCTCCCGCGCCGTCAGGTTGCTCTCGCGCACCTCCAGCCACAGCCGGTCGGCGGAGCGTTGGCGGCAGGCGGCGACGAGCTGGTCGAACAGCCGCCGCGCGTGGCCGCGCCGCCGCCATGCCGGCGCCACGGTGATGTTGAGGAGATGCATCTCGTCGGCGCCGAACATGGCGACGCAGTAGCCGACGAGGTCGCCCTCGACCCGGTTCAGCGTCCACGCGGTGTAGCCGGAAGCGAGCGAATCGAGGAAGTTGCCGCGCGTCCACGGGAACGGATAGACCGCCTCCTCGAGCGCCATGACGCCGTCCAGCGTCGCCACAGTCATCGGCCGCATGACGTCGGTGGCAAGCTCGGTGCGGGCGTTCATGAAGCGGGGAAAGGACCGCCGATCAGGCGCGCGCGGCACGGACCGCGTCGCGCTCGAGCGTCGTCTGCGCGACCTTGTCGCGGACGTAGAGCGGCAAGGCCTCGGCCGCGTCGACCGCTGCCCCCGCGGCCCAGGCGCGCTCGGCAAGCGCGAGCAGCGCCACCGCGCCCGGGCGCGCGTCCGGCGACAAGGTCGCGGCGAAGGTCGGCAGGCGCGCGCCGAAGACGCGCAACGCATCGCCGGCGATGGCGTCCGGCGGCTGCTCCTGCCAGCGCCGCCCGAGCGCCTCGCAGTCGGTGAGCAGGCTCGCGGTGGCGGTCCGCCAGCGGCCGTCGGCGTACTCGTACTCGGCGGCATAGATCTGCGCCATGCGCGCATCGATCGCCGACCAGACTCGGAACGCGGCGGCACTCGCCCGCGCCTCCTCGGCGACGATGAGCAGGCTGTCGATCGGCAGGACCGGCTTGCCGGCACCGAAGGCGAGCCCCTGAGCCACCGAGCACGCGGTGCGCAGGCCGGTGAAGGCGCCGGGCCCGCGCCCGAAGGCGATCGCATCGAGATCGGCGAGCCCGAGGCCCGCCTCGTCGAGCAGGCCGAGGATCGCCGGCAGCAGCGCGGCCGACGCCTTCGCGCCGCCCTCGCCCTCGTGCGACCAGACCCGCTCGCCGGGGCCCTTGACGGCGATCGTCAGCCGCTCGGTGGCGGTGTCGAAGGCGATCAGCGCGGCCATGCTGCTGCGGCTGATGTGGCTGTCGAAGAAGACCGCATCGAACGAGTTTAGCGGCGCGATCCGGGCCCGACCTGCGTGCGATCATTCTGCGATGCGGCTTCCCGTTCTCGCTTCGTTCGCCCGCCTCCGGCCTGCCTCGGCCGACCTCCACCGACCCCTGGCCGGGCTCGCCGTCGCTGCCGTTCTGGCGGCGTCGGCCGTGGCAGCATCCGCCCAGCCGCTCCTTCGCGGCGGCGCCGAGGCGCGCGCCTTGCCGCCGTCGGTCGACGCCGCCCTGACGCGTGCCGGCGTGCCGCGCGAGGCGATGGTGGCCTGGGTGCAGGAGGTCGCGTCGCCTCGGCCGCGCCTGGCCTGGCAGGGCGACAAGCCGGTCAACCCTGCCTCGCTGATGAAGCTGGTCACGACCTTCGCCGGCCTGGAGCTGCTCGGCCCGGCGTTCAGCTGGTCGACGCCGGTGTGGCTGCAAGGGCCGATCGAGAACGGCATGCTGCAGGGCAATCTCGTCATCAAGGGCAACGGCGATCCGAAGCTGGTGCTCGAGCGGCTGTGGCTGCTGCTGCGGCGCGTTCAGCAGGCCGGGGTGCGCGAGATTCGCGGCGACATCGTCATGGACCGCTCCGCCTTCGCCAGCGCCGAAGCCAACCCGGCCGACTTCGACGGCGAGCCGCTGCGGCCCTACAACGCCGGCGCCGACGCCCTGCTGCTGAACTACCGCGCCGTGCTGATCACGATCGCGCCCGATCCGGGGCGCGGCGTCGCCGTCGTCGCCGTCGACCCGCCGCTCGCCGGCGTGCGCGCCGACACGACCGTGCCGCTGACACCGGGGCCCTGCGAGGACTGGCGCGCCGCCCTCAAGAGCGACTTCGCCGATCCGTCGCGGCTGCGCCTGGCCGGCAGCTTCGCGACCTCGTGCGGCGAGAAGGTCTGGCCGATCGCCTACGTCGATCCTCGCAGCTACAACGAGCGCGTCCTGGCCGGGATGTGGCAGGAGCTCGGCGGGCGCCTGACCGGAACCGTGCGCGAAGGCGCCGCGCCGGCGTCGGCACCGACCTTCGAGCTGCGCTCGCCGGTGCTGGCCGAGGTGGTGCGCGACATCAACAAGCTCAGCAACAACGTGCTGGCGCAGCAGCTGTTCCTGACCTTGGCGGCGACGCAGCGCGGCGCCGGCACTCCCGAGGCAGCGCGCGAGCTGCTCCAAGCCTGGCTGCGCGGCCGCGTCGGCGGCGGCGCACGGGACGCGGTGATCGTCAACGGCTCCGGGCTGTCGCGCGAGTCGCGCCTGACGGCGGCCCTGCTCGGGCGCCTGCTGCACGTGGCCTGGGCCAGCCCCGTCATGCCCGAGCTGATGAGCTCGCTTCCGGTCGCCGGCATCGACGGCACGATGCGGCGAGCGAAGGGTGCCCCCGGCCGGGCCCACTTGAAGACCGGGTCGCTGCGCGACGTCGTCGGCGTCGCTGGCTACGTGCTCGGCGATTCGGGCCGGCGCTACGTCGTGGTCGGCATCGTCAACCACCCGAATCCGAACGCTGCCCGGCCGGCCCTGGAAGCGCTCACCGAATGGGCCGCCGCCGACAACGCGGCCGCCCTTGCCGAGCCGACCACGCCCTGAGGCTCCGCCCGCGAACCGGGTGCCCGGGCGCCGTCAGAACGGGTTGTTCTCGGCGCGCAGGGTGGCCAGCTGGCCGAACTGGTTCTGGCCGCCGGCGCTCAGGTTGAAGTCGTCGGCCCACAGGAAGGTATTGGGGCCGGCGCCGTTGATCAGCGTCAGGTTGCTGCAGTCGAGGCTCGACGGCGGCGTGAGGTTCGACTTGCTGGGGTCGCAGGCGGCGGTGTTGGCGTTGGTGAAGCCGTTGATGCCCCTGAACTTGCCCACCGTCGAGACCAGCTCGTCGAGGAGGACGAGGCCGACGCGGCGGCCGTCGTTCACGACGGTCGCCCGGATCTTGGCGTTGAGGCGGTTGGCCAGCCGCGTCAGGAGCGCGGCCCGATCGGTGTCGCTGTTGGCCGCCTTCTGCTTGGCGGCGAAGGGCGTGACCCCGGTGTCCGGGATCGTGGCCAGGATCACCTTCACGCCGGCGTCCGCGAGTCGGTTGACCTGCTCGCCGACCAGCGTCCCGGCTGCCTCGGCCGACGCCATCAGCTGCGATTCGCTGACCGTGGGGTACTGCGCGTACAGGGCGAGAACGTCGTTCTGGCCGATCATCACCGTCGCCATGTCGCCGCTGCGAAATGCGCTCTCGGCGATCTGGGCGTCGATCTGTGCCGGCAGGTCGGCGGCGCGCGCGCCGACACCCGCGCGAATGCGGCTCGACGGCGCCGCCACGGCCGAGCTGCCGTGGTTGCACTGCGGAAAGACCAGGTTGTAGAGCCTGGCGACGCTCTGGATCCACAGCGCATTGGACCTGCATTCGAGCGTGGGGTCGGAGTCCGAGGTGGTCTGGTTGACGGTGTACTTGCGCCCGTTGCCGTCGTTGTTCACGTCGACGATCAGACTCATCTCGTCGCCGAAGGCGATCACCCGGCTGGCGCGAAAGGCCGACACCTGTTCGCCGCCGCCGCACGAAGCGAGCAGCGTCGCCGCGGCCAGCAGGCCGGCGCCGACGACACGCCGGCAGCCATCAATCATCGTCACGGTCATCGAGAGGAACTCCAGGGATTCGGGGAAGGGATCAGGGTGCAGCGGCGCGGCGGAGCCGGTCGCGGACGCCCTCCCAGGCGGGGTCGGGTGGCGGCTCCTCGACCCAGATCAGATGCACGCCTTGCCGGTCCAGTTCACGCAGGACGGAGAACAATTCGTGCGCCGCCTGTTCCGGCCGCGCCGGCATGCGCCGGTGCACGACACCGGTGGCCACGCCCGACGGCACCGACCGGGAATATACCGCCAGCTTCAGCGGCTCCGAGCCGAGCACCTGCAGGGCCGCCTGCAGCATCGGCGTCGACATCAGGCGCAGCTTCGCCTGGGGTGCGTAGTGCGACTCGAGAGTGCCCGGGGCGCGCGGCGAGCCGGCGTCGGGCGCCGCCAGGGCCAGCCCGGCCGCCGCTTCGATCCGCTCCGTCGTGAGCACGCCCGGGCGCAACAGCGCCGGCCACTCGCCCGAGCAGTCGACGATGGCCGACTCGATGCCGATGCGGGCAGCGCCGCCGTCGAGGACGAGCAGGTCCGCGCCGAACTCGTCCTCCACATGCGCGGCCGTGGTCGGGCTGACGCGGCCGAAGCGGTTCGCGCTCGGTGCGGCGATGCCGGCCACGCCGGCGGCGCGCGCCGCGACGAGCAGGGCGTGCGCGACCGGATGCGCCGGGCAGCGCAGGCCGAGCGTCGGCTGCCCCGCCGCCGCGGCTTCGGCGATGCCCGAGGCACGCGGCACGATCACCGTCAGCGGCCCGGGCCAGAAGGCCTCGATCAGGCGCTCGGCGACCGCCGGCATCGAGGCCGCGAAGGGGTCGGCGGCGGCGCGGTCGGGCACGTGGACGATGAGGGGGTGCCCGGCCGGCCGGCCCTTGAGGGCGAAGATCCGGGCGACCGCGGCGTCGTCGTCGGCGCGCGCGCCGAGGCCGTAGACGGTCTCGGTCGGGAAGGCGACCAGCTCCCCGGCGAGGAGCCGGGCCACGGCCTCGTCGATGGCGGCGGCGTCGGGGCCGTCGCGGCGCACGTCCGCCGCCGCCCGGGCCGGGCAGGGCCAGC
>NZ_JANODC010000412.1:0-3250 GCF_031412495.1 Rhizobacter sp.
GGATACATCGACCTGGCCCCGGTGCGCGACCCGCAGTCGAAGATCGTCGATTTCTCGACGACCCAGGTCAGTCCCGCGGCGGCGAAGCTGCTCGGCATCGACGACGAGCGGCGCGGACCTCGGCTGCTTGCTGCCATCGCCTGCGCGGAAAGCCGGCGCCATGTCGTGGAGGCCTGCCGGCGCGTGGCCAGCGACGGCGGGGATGTCGCGGTGATCGCCGGCAGCAGCGACGGCCAGCTCGACTCCATCGTCATCCACAAGGTCTTCGGTTCGACGACGAGCGTCTCGGTGGGGCTGACCTGCCCGACCGCGATGGCGAGGTTGCGGTCGGCGGAACACGCGCTGCACGCGCTGGACCCCCTGGCCGGCCCTCCTTCCGACGAGAGCACAGTCCGCGTGATGGTTGTCGACGACAACGTCGATGCGGCCACCTCCTTGTGCGAACTGCTCGAGCTGTACGGGGCCGAGACGGCAGCGGCCTTCAGCGGACCGGAGTGCCTGGCGGTCGCGGCTCGCTTCGACCCGAGCCTCGTCTTCATCGACTTCGACATGCCGGGCATGGATGGTTGTGAGGCCTTGCAGCAACTGCTGTTGCAGGAGTCGGGATCGCCGCGGAGGTTCATCTGCCTCACCGGTCGCAGCGAGCCCGAGGATCGGCGCAGGTGCCGCGAGGCCGGCTTCAGCGAGATGGTCACCAAGCCGATGTCGTTCGACCACCTGAAGGCAGTCGGCGCCATCACCGCGGAATGACGGGCGGAAGATGCACGTTTTCCTGTCCAACCATCGCGAGGAGCTGATCACCCGGTGCAAGACCAAGGTCGCCCAGCGCCCGCACCGAAGCGCCACGGCACATCAGCTCGCCAACGGCATACCGATGTTCCTCGAGCAGCTGACAAGGACGCTGCGCGTCGAGGAAGAGGGCCACCGCGATGAAGGAGCTCGCATTTCAGGCCCGGCGGGGGGCGACGCGACCTCCTTGTCCCAGATCGGGGTCAGCGCCACCGCGCACGGGAAGCAGCTCATGGAGCTCGGCTACAGCGTGGATCAGGTGGTCCACGACTACGGCGACCTTTGCCAGGCGATCACCGACCTCGCCGTCGAACGCGACGCGCCGTTCTCCCCCGACGAATTCCGCACGCTGAACCGGTGCCTGGACAATGCGATCGCCGATGCCGTCACGGAATTCAGCCTCCAACGCGAAGTGGAGCTGGCGACCAGGGAGTCTGTCGACGCGAACGAGCGCATCGGTGCCCTGGTCCACGAACTGAGGAACCTTCTTCAGACCGTGCAGATGTCGTTCAGGGCCCTGGAGTCGGGCAAGGTTCCGGTCGGCGGCACGACGGGGGGCCTGTTGAAGCGCAGCCTCGACTCGATGGCGAGCTTGCTGGAGCGTGCCGTGGCCGAGGTCCGCGTCAAGGCCGGCGTGCCGGCCCGCACCGAGGCGATGTCGCTCGCGTCGCTGGTGGCGGACGCCCGGGACAGCGTGGCGTCCGATGCCGCGGTCAGGGGGTGCACGCTGGTGGTGCCGGTCGTCGACCCGCTGATCTCCGTTGTCGGCAACCGGCCGCTTCTCGTCGCAGCGCTGGTCAATGTCCTCCAGAACGCGTTCAAGTTCACCCGGCCGCAGACCTCCGTGACGCTGCGCGCCGGCGCCGACGGCGACCGTGTGAAGGTCGACGTGGAGGACCACTGCGGCGGCTTGGCGCCCGGACTCGCCGAGACCATGTTCAGGCCGTTCACTCAAGGCAGCGCCGACCGGAGCGGGCTCGGCCTGGGCCTCTCGATCGCGCGGCGCAGCGTCGAGGCGGACGGGGGGACCCTCACCGTGCGCGATGTGCCCTGTTCCGGGTGCGTCATGACGATCGATCTCCCGCGCTCCACCGCGCCACGGCGGCTCCCGTCGAAAGAAGACTAAGCTCGGCTCATGAAAAAAGATCTCTTCTACTCGCCGCTCCTGCCCTTCACCGCCGAAGAGGAGGAAGCCCTCGTCGTCAAGCTCGACGCCATGGGCCTGCCGGGCCTCACCCAGTACGTGGAATCGGCCCGCCTGGCGCTGGGCAACAAGGCCCTCGATCCGACCTGGCGGCCGCGCGTGGAGCTGGGCCTGCTGCGCGCCGAGGCGGCGCTGAGCCGGGAGACGATCCGTGCCGCCGAAGCGGCCGAGGCGCCGGTCGTCGAAAAGCCTGCCCCTGCGGCCAAGCCGAAGGGCAGGGCGAAGGCGAAGGCCGTCGAGTCCGAGTGACGCGGGCCGGCGGCCGGGCTTGAGGCCGGGCCCCCGGGGCTCGGGCCGGCGCGGCTCCAGGAGTGCGAGCCGCTACCTCGCCTCGGCCTGGGCCGCGCCCACCTCCGCCCGCACCTGTTCGGTCAGCTCCGCCTTCAGCTCGCTGAAGGCCGGCGTCGTCTTCACCGAATAGTGCCGCGGGTGCACGATCGGCACCGTGCGGTCGAGCTTGATCCGCCCCGGCCGGGCGCTCATCACGACCACGCGCGTGCCCATGAACACGGCCTCGTCGATGTCGTGCGTCACGAACAGCACCGTCTTGCGTTCGGCCTCCCAGATGCCGAGCAGGAGCTCCTGCATCAGCTCGCGCGTCTGGTGGTCGAGCGCGCCGAAGGGCTCGTCCATGAGCAGGATGCGCGGCCCGTTGGCCAGCGCCCGGGCGATCGCCGTGCGCTGCTGCATGCCGCCGGAGAGCTGCTTCGGGAAGTGGCGCTCGAAGCCGGCCAGGCCGACCTGGGCGATGAAGCCGTTGGCGACGGCGAGCTGCTCGAGGCGCGGCAGGCCGCGCTCGCGCAGGCCGAAGCAGACGTTGTCGAGCACTGTCAGCCACGGGAACAGCGTGTAGCTCTGGAACACCATGCCGCGGTCGGCGTCGGGGCCCTCGATGCGCCGGCCGTCGAGGAGCACCTTGCCGGCGGTCGGCTGGTCGAGCCCGGCGACGATGCGCAGCAGCGTGCTCTTGCCGCAGCCGGACGGGCCGAGGATGGTGACGAAGTCGTTCTCGGCGACGCGGAGGTCGGTCGCCTGCAGCGCCTGCGTCTCGCCGTGGCTGGAGCGGAAAGCCCTGCTCACGCCCGAGACGCTCAGCACCTCGGCGGGTTGGCGGCTGCTGTCCGTGGCGCTCATCTCCCGAGCTGCGCCCACGGATAGAGGCGCCGGTTCACCCACTTGAAAAGCATGTCGCTCGCCAGCCCGATCAGGCCGATGACGATGATGCCGAAGATGATCTGGTCGGTGGCGAGCAGGGCC
>NZ_JANODC010000413.1:0-7626 GCF_031412495.1 Rhizobacter sp.
CGTCATCGCCGAGCTGAAGTACGAGGCCTACTTCCTCACCGTCGCCGACATCGTCGCCTGGGCCCGCTCGAAGGAGATCCTCTGCCAGGGCCGCGGCAGCGCCGCCAACTCGATCGTCTGCTACTGCCTGCACGTCACCGAGGTCGACCCGCGCCGCGCCACGCTTCTCTTCGGCCGCTTCATCAGCGTCGAGCGCAACGAGCCGCCCGACATCGACATCGACTTCGAGCACCAGCGCCGCGAGGAGGTGATCCAGTACATCTACGGCAAGTACGGCCGGCACCGCGCCGCGCTCACGGCGGTGGTCATCAGCTACCGGCCGCGCTCGGCGCTGCGCGACGTCGGCCGCGCCCTCGGCATCGACCTGCAGCGCATCGACGTCCTGTCGAAGACGCAGCACTGGTTCGACGGCCGCGGCATCGCCCCCGAGCGCCTGCGCGAGAGCGGCTTCGATCCCGGATCGCCCATCGTCGAGCTGTGGATGGAGCTGACGGCGCAGCTCATCGGCTTTCCGCGCCACCTGTCGCAGCACCCCGGCGGCTTCGTCATCGCCAGGGGCCGCATGGCCGAGCTGGTGCCGGTCGAGAACGCGAGCATGAAGGACCGCAGCGTCATCCAGTGGGACAAGGACGACCTCGACGCGCTCGGCCTGCTCAAGGTCGACATCCTCGCCATCGGCATGCTGAGCGCGATCCGCCGCTCGCTCGACTGCATCTCGGCGCGGCTCGGGCGACGCTTCGAGATGCAGGACATCCCGGACGACGACACGCCCACCTACGACATGATCTGCAAGGCCGACACGGTGGGCGTGTTCCAGATCGAGAGCCGGGCGCAGATGAGCATGCTGCCGCGCCTGAAGCCGCGCCGCTACTACGACCTGGTGGTCGAGGTCGCGATCGTGCGGCCGGGGCCGATCCAGGGCGGCATGGTCCACCCGTATCTCAGGAATCGCACGCTGCCCGACAGCGAGATCGACTGCCCGGAGGAGCTCAAGCCGGCGCTGCTGCGGACCAAGGGCGTGCCGATCTTCCAGGAGCAGGTGATGCAGATCGCCATGCTCGCCGCCGACTTCAGCGCCGGCGAGGCCGATGCCCTCCGCCGGGCCATGGCGGCGTGGAAGCGGCGCGGCGGCCTGTCGCCCTTCCACAAGCGGCTGGTCGGCCGGATGGTCGAGAAGGGCTACACGCTCGAGTACGCCGAGCGCATCTTCAAGCAGATCCAGGGCTTCGGCGAATACGGCTTCCCCGAGAGCCACGCCGCCGGCTTCGCCCTGCTCGCGTACGTGAGCAGCTGGATCAAGTGCCACCACCCCGACGCCTTCCTCTGCGGCCTGCTCAATGCGCAGCCGATGGGCTTCTACGCGCCAGCGCAGCTGGTGCGCGACGCGCGCGATCACGGCGTCGAGGTGCGGCCGGTCGACGTGCGCATCAGCGGCTGGGAGAGCGCGCTCGAGGAGGGCGCCGTGCGCCTCGGCCTCGACCGCGTCAAGGGCCTCGCCAAGGACGCCGGCGAGCGCATCGTCGCCGTCCGTGCCGGGGCGCCGCTCACGACGGTGGAGGACCTCGCGCAGCGGGCCCGCCTCGACGCGCACGCGCTCGCCGTGCTGGCCGAGGCCGATGCGCTGCACGGGCTCGCCGGCCATCGGCACCAGGCGGCGTGGGCGGTGGCCGGCATCGACACGCGGCCGACCGAGATGCTGCGCGCCACGCGCCTCGACGAAGCGCCGGTCGTCCTCGATGCGCCGAGCGAGGGCCAGGAGACGCTCGCCGACTACCGCGCCCTCGGCCTCAGCCTGAAGCGGCATCCGCTCGCCCTGCTGCGGCCGCATCTCGCCGCGCTCAAGGTGGAAACCGCGGCGCGCCTGCGCAGCTTCCCGAACGGCCGGCTGGCGCGCGCCAGCGGCCTGGTCACGCACCGGCAGCGCCCGGAGACGGCCAAGGGCACGGTCTTCGTCACCATCGAGGACGAGACCGGCGCCGTCAACGTCATCGTCTGGGCCCGCGTCGCCGAGACGCAGCGAAAGCCCCTGCTCGGCTCAACGCTGCTCACCGTCTACGGCCAGTGGCAACGCCAGGGCGAAGGCGACGAAGCGGTGATGCACCTCGTCGCTTCCCGCCTCGTCGATCACACGCCGCTGCTGAGCGGGCTGGTCAGCCGCAGCCGCGACTTCCGCTGAGCACAGGGACAGCCGCGACGACGATGGCCTTTCCTGCTCCGGCAGAATCGATCCATGAGTGCCCAGCCGATCACTTCCGACCTGCGCAGCTGGATCGTCGCGCAGGCGGCGGCCGGCCATTCCGCCGAGTCCGTGCTCGATGCGATGAAGGCCAGCGGCTGGGACGAGGACGTCGCCATCGCGGCCATGGAATCGACCCTCAGCCAGCACCTGCAGAGCCCCGCCGCCGGCGGCCCGAGGGGCGAGGCGCTGCGGCCGGTGCCGGGCGCCTCGATCACCGCCGGCGTTCCCGTGTGCCGCGCCGTCGATCGCGAGGTGAAGGTGCTGATGGCACTGGCGCTGCCCCGCGTCGTCGTCTTCGGCGACCTGCTCTCGGCCGACGAGTGCGCCGAGCTGATCGAGCTGGCGCGCGCGCGCCTGGTCCGCTCGGAGACGGTCGAGACGAAGACCGGGTCGAGTGCCGTCAACGAGGCGCGCACGAGCGAAGGCATGTTCTTCGACCCGGCCGAGTTCCCGGTCTGCGCGCGCCTCGAGTCGCGCATCGCGACGCTGCTCGACTGGCCGCTCGAGAACGGCGAGGGCCTGCAGATCCTGCGCTACGGCCCCGGGGCCGAGTACAGGCCGCACTACGACTTCTTCGACCCGGCCGAGCCGGGCACGCCGACGATCCTCAAGCGCGGCGGCCAGCGCGTCGCGTCGCTCGTCTGCTACCTGAACACGCCCGAGGCGGGCGGCGCGACCGTGTTCCCTGATGCCGGCCTCGAGGTCGCGCCGGTGCGCGGCAACGCCGTCTTCTTCAGCTACGACCGCCCCGACCCGGCGACGCGCACGCTGCACGGCGGCGCGCCTGTGACCGCCGGCGAGAAGTGGGTGGCGACGAAGTGGATGCGGGAGGGCCGATTCGAGTAGGCCCGCGGCGCCCCGGGCCCGGCCTCACGCGCGGGCGCTGTGCGAATGCCCGAACGGGCGCGTGCGCGAGATCCGGCCGTTCTTCCGCTCGTCCCAGGTCTGCGGCCCCTCGAGGCGCCAGTTGCCGATCGAGCCGGCCATCTCGTCGCTCGCCAGGCGGCGGAATGCCTGCCCCTTGCCTTCGCCACGCCAGGCGCCCAAACGCAGCCGCCAGGGGAATGCGGCGCCTGCCACGGGAACCCAGTAGACGCAGGCCTTCTCGCGCCAGAATGCCTGCCGCTCGAAATTCACCCGGCCGGCGAAGCCGGTGTGCGCATCGAACAGCGCGAAGCCCTCGTCGCCGGCCATCTGCACCACGCTCTGGACGATGTCGCCCGGCGAATCGCCGTTGCCGCTGTAGAGGAGGCAGACCCGCTCGATGCGGTCGGCAGGCAGGCGATCGACCGCGATCTCGTCGCGAAAGACGACGATGTCGTTCTGCTGCCAGAGAGTGCGCCAGGTGCTTTTCATCGGCCGATCTTAAGAGTCGACCCGGGCGTGCCGTTCGTCGGCCGGCGAGCAATCTGTGACAAATGGAAACATTCCATCGCGGGGCCCGGCCGGGCGGGTCACGGGCTCAGAAAAACGCGGGATAGGGGTTGACGGCCTCGCCTTTCCACCACTGCCGCTCCGGCCCGAGGCGGAACACGGCGAAATGCAGGTGCGGCGCGTTCCTGGCCGCGTTGCCCGTGCTGCCGACGTAGCCGATGAGGTCGCCGCGGCGCACGGCCATGCCCTCGCGGACGCCCGCGGCGTAGCGCTCGAGATGGGCGTAGTAGTAGCTGAAGCGGCGGCTCGGGTCGAACTGGTAGATCGTGAAGCCGCCGCGCACGCTGGTGAACAGCTTGACCACGGTCCCGTCGTCGACCGCGTGCACCGGCGTCCCGGCGGGCGCGGCGATGTCGATGGCTTCGTGCCGGCCGCCGCCGCGGCGCTCGTCGAAGCTGTCGCGCAATTGCGCGCGGGACACGCCGGCCACCGGGACCTGCAGCAAGGGCACGGCGGGTGGTGATGGCCGCGGCATCACAGCGGCCACCGAGGCCACGGCAAGCGCGAGCACGAGGGCTGCGCCGGCGCCGCGGCGCGCGAGCGTCCTCCGCTTCGTGGCCGGTCTCGACGCCACCGCGTCTACTCGCGCACGTCGACCACGAAGCCGGCCTTGGCCAGGGTCGTCAGCCGCCGCGCGTCCCAGTTGGTCATGTGGATGCAGCCGTTGGTCTCCTCGCGGCCGAGCCGCTGCGGGCTCGGCGTGCCGTGGATGCCCCAGTGCGGCTTGGTCAGGCCGATCCAGACGTTGCCGACCGGGTTGTTCGGGCCGGGCGCGATCTCGGTCTTCGAGGTCCCCGGCTTGGCACTCTTCAGCAGCGCCGGGTCGTACGTGAAGGACGGGTTCTTCACCTCGTTGACGATCTTCATGCGGCCGACCGGCAGCGGGTCGCGCGGCCCGCCGATGCTGATCGGAAAGCCGGCGACGATGGCGTTGTCGGCGCTGCGCACGCGCAGGATCCTCTCGGACTTGTCGATCTCGATCGAGGCCGCCCTGGCCGGCGCGGCGCTGCCCGGGCCGACGTCGGCGACCACGATCTCGCGCCCGGCCGCGAAGGTCGCGCCCGGGTTCAGCTCGCGCAGCAGCTTCTCGCTCATGTGGAAGCGCTCGGCGAGCGCCTCCTGCAGCGACTCGTAGCCGAGCGCCTTCATCTTCGCCCGCTCCATCATGTCGGCGGGAACCTTCGCGAAAGGTCCGGCGGCGTCGGCGTCGCTGATGGCGTGGACGGCGAACGGCGCCGCCGCACCTGCGCCGAGCGCGGCCCAGGTGCGCGCATCGACCTTGCCGCTCACGTCGAGGCCGCGTGCCGACTGGAAGGCGGCGACGACGCGGCGCATGTTGGTGCTGAAGCGGCCGTCGATCTCGCCCGGCGAGAACCAGGCGCGGTCGAGCAGGATCTGCGCCCTCGTCACCGCCGACCCATTCGAGCCGCTGGCGAGCACCGGCGTCTGCGTGGCCGCGTTGAGGCGCTCGACGGCCTGGCGCGCATCGACCGTGACGGCCGTCTTCGCGCCGGTGCGCGGCGTGGCTCCCGGCGCGGTCGCGGCACGGGCGCCGGTGGCTGCGGCGCAGAGGAGCAGGGTGACGAGTAGGACGCGGCGGGGCAGGGACATGTCGGGGCAGGGCAGCGGAGGCACCGCGAGGATGGGGCCGGCCCAGCGGCTGCCTTGTAGGCCGGCACCGGCGCCGCGCGCCGGTCGACGGCCCGCGGACCGTCTCTTCGCGGCTCAGGTCGGCGGCAGGTTCTCGATCGCCACCGGCTCGATGGCGTCGGCCGGCGCGAAGCCGAAGACGCGGCCGTAGAACGCCAGCTCCGCCTCGAGGGCGCGCCGGATGTTGCCGGCCTGGCGAAAGCCGTGCTGCTCGCCCGCGAACAGCAGGTAGGCGACCGGCAGTCCCTTGGCCCGCACCGCCTCGAACATCGCTTCGGCCTGGCTCGGCGGCACGGCCTTGTCTTCGGCGCCCTGGAGCAGGATCAGCGCGCTCGACATCCGCTCGGGGTAGTGCACCGGCGAGCGTGCGCGGTAGAGGTCGGCCCGTTCGGGGTACGGCCCGACCAGCGACTCGAGGTAGCGCGACTCGAACTTGTGCGTGTCGCGGGCGAGTGCCTCGAGGTCGCTGATGCCGTAGTGGCTCGCGCCGGCCTTGAAGAAGCTGCGGAACGTGAGCGCTGCCAGGGTCGTGAAGCCGCCCGCGCTGGCGCCGCGGATCGCCACCCGATCGGCGTCGACCTCGCCGCGCTCGACGAGGAAGCGCGCGGCGGCGACGACGTCGTCGACGTCGACCACGCCCCACTGGCCGTCGAGCTGCTCGCGGTAGGCGCGGCCGTAGCCGCTGCTGCCGCCGTAGTTGACGTCGACGACGGCGAAGCCGCGCGTGGTCCAGAACTGGCGGCCGAGCGCGAAGGCCGGATTCGTCGCTCCGGTCGGGCCGCCGTGGCTGACGACGAGCAGGGGCGGCCGCGCGCCGGCCGGGCCGGTGCAGGCCGCGTTCGTTGGCGCGTAGAAGAAGGCGTGCGCGATGCGGCCGTCCGTGGAGGGGAAGCCGATCGGCCGGGCGATCGACACGTCGGCCGCATCGAGCGCGATGTCGCTGGAGCGGCGCAGCACCCGCGCCTGCAGGCTGTCGAGATCGAGCCGGACCACGGCCTCGACCTCTGTCTCCGTGGCGCCGAAGAAGGCCACCCAGCCGGCACCGACGTGGACGTCGCGAATCGAGCAGAACGGCGTGGCGAGCGCCTCGAACGCGCCCGTTGCCGGGTCGAGGCGGGCCAGGTGCGAGCGGCCGTGCTGCTCGTAGGCGCAGACGATGCGGCCGTCGCCTTCGAAGCCGTACATCGACAGGCCGAAGGCCCACTGCGGCTGGCCGAACTCGGCCGGCATCGGATGCAGGGCCTCGGCCTCGCCGCCGCGCAGCCGCCACAGATTCCACCAGCCGCTGCGGTCGGACACGAAGTGCAGCTCGCCTGCGGGCGACCACTCGGGCTGGAAGATCGATTCGCCGGCGCTGCCGGCGACGTGCTGCGCGGCGCCCGGCTGGCCGGCCGCATCGAGGTCGGCGAGCCAGAGCTCGCTGCCTTGCCACGGCATGCGCGGGTGGTCCCAGCTCAGCCAGGCGAGCCGGCGGCCGTCGGGGGACAGCCTCGGGCTCGAGAAGAAGTCGTGGCCGCTCGCGAGCACGGATTCGGCACCCGAGGCGAGGTCGACCGCGACGAGGGTGTTCACCGGCTCGGGGTTCGCCCCACCCGGCGCCGCGTGCGTCTCCCGGATGGCGATCAGGCGCCCGCGCGCTGCATCGACGACGGCATCAGCGAAGCGGCTCGTCCCCGGCGCCGTGACCGGGCGCGGCGCTTCGCCGCGTCGCGCCCGGTACACGCGCTGGTCCTTGTCGTGGCTGAAGAAGAGCTCGCCGTCTGCAGCGACGACGTACGCGCCGCCGCCGTACTCGTGCACCCGGGTCCGGGCGTCGAAGGGCGCCGGGTGGCGGTCATCGCAAGCGCCGCCGGGACGGCAATCGACGACGACGTTGCGCCCGCTCTCGACCGGCCGCCCTTCGCTCCAGAAGATCGACTCGCCGCGCACGGCGAGCTGGCCGAAGCGGAGCATCGCGGCGGCGAGCCGCTCGGCGCCGAGAGGCGAGGCCCAGCCTCCGAACGGCGCCTCGCGCCGGCCCGACGTGGCGCTGCCCGACACGGCCGGGTCAGTACACGACGACGGAGCGGATCGACTCGCCGCTCTTCATCAAATTGAAGCCGCGGTTGATGTCCTCGAGCTTCAGCCGGTGCGTGATGAGCTCGTCGATGCGGACCTTGCCCTCCATGTACCAGTCGACGATCTTCGGCACGTCGGTGCGGCCTCGCGCGCCGCCGAAGGCCGAACCCTTCCACTGCCGGCCGGTGACGAGCTGGAACGGCCGGGTCGAGATCTCCGCCCCGGCCGGCGCCACGCCGATGATG
>NZ_JANODC010000414.1:0-12296 GCF_031412495.1 Rhizobacter sp.
GCGGCAGGGTCCGCCTGGGGCGTCCGAAAAAGCAACAGATGGGCCTCGCGCTTGACTTTTTTCCGGTCCATTTCACTTATATTTGCCAGTCTTGGTATGGAAGCAGCGCCTTCTTGAAATTGTTCACGACGGGTAGAAGCTCCAAATTTCGGCAGAGAACAGGAAGGACGCTCCCCCATGGGCAATAAACTGTACGTCGGCAACCTCTCGTACAACATCCGCGACGACGACCTGCAGCAGGCATTCGCGCAGTACGGGACGGTCTCCTCGGCGAAGGTCATGATGGACCGGGACACCGGGCGCTCGAAGGGCTTCGGCTTCGTCGAGATGGGCTCCGATCCGGAAGCGCAGGCTGCCATCAACGGCATGAACGGCCAGGCCCTCGATGGCCGCGCGATCGTCGTCAACGAGGCGCGCCCGCGCGAGGAGCGTCCGGGCGGCTTCGGCGGCGGCGGTGGCGGTCGCCCCGGCGGCGGCGGTGGCGGCTATGGCGGTGGCGGCGGCTCGACGGGCAGCGGCGGCGGCGGCTACGGCGCTGGCGGCGGCAGCCGCTCCGGCGGCGGCGGTGGCTACGGCGGTGGTGGCGGCGGCTACGGTGGCGGCGGCGGCGGTCGCTCCGGTGGTGGCGGCGGCTACGGTGGCGGCGGCGGCGGTCGCTCCGGTGGTGGCGGCGGCAGCAGCCGCGGCGGCTACTGAGACAGCGAATCGGCGACACCGCCACGGCGGTGTCACGGTCCTCGAGGGCGGTGCAGCGAAGGCTCACCGCCCTTCGTCATTCTCCCTGCCTCCGCTTGCGCGGGCGGCCCGCCAGCAGCCGGTCGAGCGCTGCGTTCGGCAGCACCCGCAGCACGCGCGCGACGAGCGCCATCTGCCAGGGGATGACACGGTAGCTCGAACCCGAAGCGATGCTGGCGTAGGCACGGTCGGCAAAGTCGGCAGCGCTGGTCAGGAACGGCATGGCGTAGCGGTTGCCTCGCGTCAGGGGCGTGTCGATGTAGCCCGGGGCGATGGTCACCACCCGGACCCCGCTCGCGCGCAGTTCCCCACGCAGGCTCTCGCAATAGCTGATGACGGCCGCCTTGCTTGCGCAATAGGCGCCGTGCCCGGGCATGCCGCGAATGCCGGCGACGCTGGCGATGCCCACCAGGCGACCGGATCCACGGGTGCGCATGGCGTCGACGAACGGATGGAACGTTGCCGCGACGCCGACGACGTTGGTCTCGAAGGTGGCGCGCATCACCTCGAGGTCGGCGCGGACCGCGGTGTCCATGCCGACGCTGATGCCGGCGTTGGCGATCACGACGTCGGGCAGGCCCTGGGTGTCGATGCAGGCTCGGCCGGCGGCGCCGATCGCGTCGATGTCGCGGACGTCGGCGGCGTGGACGGCGTAGCGGCCCATGTCCCACCCTTGCGATTCGGCCCAGCGGGCGACCTCGTCGGCACGGCGAGCGACCAGGGCCATACGAAAGCCGGCGGCGGAGAAGCGCGTCGCCAGGGCCTGGCCGATGCCGCTCGACGCACCGGTGATGAAGACCAGGCCGCGATCAGACATCGCCCTCATGGCGCCGCGCCGTTGCGCCGCGGGTCCAGGAAGGTCGCGCTCGAGCGGCCCTTGAGGTCGACGACCCGCGACAGGTTGTCGTACTCCATGCCCTGGGCCCGCACCACGCTGGCGCCTTGCGTGATCACGACGGGCAGGTGCGAGCGGACCCGTTCGATGTTGCGAAAGGCATGCAGGAATTCGCCGCGGAACTCGACCGCCTCCTGCTTGCCGGCCGCCGGCCGCACGACGTGAGCGTCGCCGAGCAGCTGCACTTCGCTGCCGTCGCCGTTGGCCAGCGCGCGCCGGGCGGTCGCGATGGTGACGGTACCGTCGGCGCCGACGGCCCGGATGCGCGCCTGGTCGATCTCCAGCGTGTCGTCGTCGGGGAAATGGCGTGCCCGCTCGCCCTCGATCTGCGTGCGCAGCGCACCGTCGGCGCCGAAGCGCTGGACCACGAAGCGGGTCATGACGTAGTCCGGCTCGTGCACGGGAGCCGCCACCGCGGCAGGCACGTTGTCGGGTGGCGCGTTGCGCACCAGCCACCAGGTGCCGCCGGCGAGCACCGCCATCATGATCAGCGGCAGGTACGCCGAGGCGAGGTCGAGCAGGCGCAGGTACCAGGGCGCTGCCGCCACCGGCTCCGGACCGGCGAAGCTGAGGTCGACCTCGTCGTCGTCCTCCAACGCCGCGTGGTCGGTCGAGACGATCGGTTCACCCCGCTCCATCGGCAGGTCGATCGAGCGTGTGGAGCGGCTCGCGCAGAAGCCCGGCATAGCGCCCCGCGGCGATCAGGAGCAGGTCGCACAACTCGCGCGCGGCGCCGAAGCCGGCGGTGGCACGCGTGACGTGGTGCGCCACGGCCCGGGCCTCGATGTGTGCATGCGGCGGCGCGCAGGCGAAGACGGCGCGGCGCAGGAGCGGCAGGTCGGGCCAGTCGTCACCCATCGCCGCGACGCGGTCCCAGCCGAGCCCGAGCGCCTCGAGGATCGGCGCGGCGGCGGCGAGCTTGTCGGCGACGCCGTACGCGGCATGGACGAGGCCGAGGTCGGCCACCCGCCGGCGCACGGCGGGAGAATCGCGCCCGGTCACGACGATGGGGACGATGCCGCCCTGCGCGAGCAGCTTCAGGCCGTGCCCGTCGAGGGTCGAGAACGCCTTGAAGGTCTCGCCGTCGCCGCCGATGTAGACGCGGGCGTCGGTCAGCACGCCGTCGACGTCGAAGATCGCGGCCGCGATTCCGGATCCCGGCCCGCGCGCCGCCAGGAGCAGCTCGGGCGGAAAGCTCAGCGCCGGACCGTGATCGCCGTCTGCCCGCGGATCCCGCATCAGATGACCTTCGCGCGCATCAGGTCGTTGGTGTTGATCGCGCCCTCGATGCGGCCGTCGTCGGCGACGACGAGCAGGCCGGTGACCCGGTGGCGCTCCATCAGCTCCGCGGCCTCGACGGCGAGCGCGTCGGCCCGGACCACCTTCGGCGACGCGTGCATCACCTCGCGCGCGCGCATCGCGCGCAGGTCGGCACCCGTCTCGATCAGCCGGCGCAGGTCGCCGTCGGTGAAGATGCCGGCGATCGCGCCGCGGGCATCGACCACGGCCGTGAAGCCCAGTCCTTTCTCCGTCATCTCGTGCAGCATCTCCGACATCAGGGCCTCCGCGCGCACCGTCGGCACGGCTGCGCCCGTGCGCATCAGGTCGCCCACGTGCATGAGCAGCTTGCGGCCGAGGCTGCCGCCCGGATGCGAGCGGGCGAAGTCGGCCTCGCGGAAGCCGCGCGCATCGAGCAGCGCCACCGCGAGCGCATCGCCGAGCGCCATCTGCGCCGTCGTGCTGGCCGTCGGCGCCAGGTTCATCGGGCAGGCCTCCTGATCGACCGCGCTCGAGAGCACGATGTCGGCGTGGCGCGCCAGGCTGCTGTCGCTTCGACCGGTCATGCCGATGAGGGTGGCGCCGAGCCGCTTGATCGCCGGGACGATGGCCGCGATCTCCTCGCTCTCGCCCGAGTTCGAGATGGCCAGGACGACGTCGCCGCCGGTGACCATACCGAGGTCGCCGTGGCTCGCCTCGGCCGGATGGACGAAGAAGGCCGGCGTGCCGGTGGAGGCGAGGGTGGCGGCCACCTTGCGACTGACATGGCCGCTCTTGCCCATGCCCATGACGACGACCCGGCCGGTGCAGGCGAGCATCGCGCGGACGGCGGCGACGAACCCATCGCCCTGGCGCGCCTTCAACGCGTCGAGCGCACGGGCCTCGATGTCGAGCGTGGCGCGGGCGAGCTCGAGGGCGCGGCTCGCGTCGAAAGGAGAGGGAGCCGTCACGAGCGTGGCGAATGCGTCCAGTAGGATCGAACCATTCTAGGTTCGCCGTCCGGCCCCGCTGCCCGCATGACCTCGACGCTCGAACTGACGCTGCTGTACCTGGTCGCCGCGGTGGCCGGCGTGGTGGTCTGCCGGCTGGCGAGGCTGCCGCCCATGCTCGGCTACCTCGCGGTCGGCGTGCTCATCGGCCCGAACGCCATGGCGCTCGCCGGCGACTCGGCCGGCGTCACCTACCTGGCCGAGTTCGGCATCGTCTTCCAGATGTTCGTGATCGGGCTCGAGTTCAACCTGCCCAAGCTGCGCAGCATGCGCAAGCTCGTCTTCGGCCTCGGGCTCAGCCAGGTCGTGCTCACGATCCTGGCGGCGCTGGCCGCCAACGCCGTCCTGGCCGGGATGCTCGCCGGCGCCGGGCGACAGTGGGGGCTGACGTGGCAGAGCGCGGTCGCCCTCGGCGGCGCGGTGGCGATGAGCTCGACCGCCATCGTCGTCAAGCTCATGGCCGACCGCCTCGAACTGGAGAGCGAGCACGGGCGGCGCGTCATGGCCGTCCTCCTGTTCCAGGACCTGGCCGTCGTGCCGCTGCTGGTGGTCATCCCGGCGCTCGGCTCGCCGCCCGAGGTGCTGCTGCGCGAGCTCGGCTTCGCCGCCCTGAAGGCGAGCGCCCTGCTCGCCGTGCTTCTGGTCGGCGGACAGGCGGTCATGCGCTGGTGGCTGACGCTCGTCGTCCGGCGCAAGAGCGAGGAGCTGTTCATCCTCAACCTCCTGCTCATCACCCTCGGCCTGGCCTGGCTGACCGAGCACGCCGGCCTGTCGCTGGCCCTCGGCGCCTTCGTCGCCGGCATCCTGATCGCGGAGACCGAGTTCAAGCACCAAGTCGAGACCGACATCCGGCCCTTCCACGACGTGCTCCTCGGCCTCTTCTTCATCACCATCGGGATGAAGCTCGACGCCCAGGCCGTGTTGGCGAACTGGGGGCTGGTCCTCGCGCTGACGGTGCTGCCGGTGCTCTTCAAGTTCGGCCTGGTCACCGCCCTTGCCCGATTCTTCGGCGCCACGCCGGGCATCGCGCTGCGCACCGGGCTCTATCTCGCGCAAGCCGGCGAGTTCGGCTTCGTCGTTCTCAGCCTGGCCAGCGACCGGCAGCTGATCCCGCCGTCGCTGCACAGCCCGGTGCTCGCCAGCATGACGCTGTCGATGCTGATCACGCCCTTCATCTTCCTGTACAGCAACCGCCTCGTCATGCGCCTGGCCGCGAGCGACTGGCTCCTGCAGTCGGTGGCCCTGACCTCGATCGCCAAGCGCTCGATCAACGTCGAGGCCCACATCATCATCTGCGGCTTCGGCCGCAGCGGCCAGAACCTGGCCCGCCTGCTCGAGCACGAGAAGATCAGCTACATCGCGCTCGACCTCGACCCGGACCGCGTGCGCCAGGCCGCGGCCGCCGGGCAGAGCGTGGTCTTCGGCGATGCGGCCCGTCTGCAAAGCCTGATGGCCGCGGGCCTGGCGCGGGCCAGCGCGGTGGTCGTGAGTTACCACGACACCACCTCGGCCCTGAAGATCCTGCACCTCGCCCAGGCACACGCGCCGCGGGTCCCCGTCGTCGTCAGGACGATCGACGACACCGACATGGAAAAGCTGCGCGCGGCCGGCGCGACCGAGGTGGTCCCCGAAGCGATCGAGGGATCGCTGATGCTCGCCAGCCACGCGCTAGCGCTCGTCGGCGTGCCAATGCGCCGCGTACTGCGGCTGGTGCAGCAGCAGCGCGATGCGCGCTACGGGCTCCTGCGCGGCTACTTCCACGGCGCCGACGACGACACCGTCGAAGAGCTCGAGCAGGCCCGCCTGCTCAGCGTCACGCTGCCGCCGACGAGCGCCAGCATCGAGCGAACGCTCGGCGACCAGGCACTCGGCGCGCACGGGGTGACGGTGGTCTCGCTGCGACGTGCGTCGGGCGCGGTGGTCCAGCCCGACGATTCGCTGCCGCTCGCCAGCGGCGACACGCTGGTGCTGTCGGGACTCCCGCAGTCGCTGGCGATCGCCGAAGGCAGGCTGCTGCAGCCTGCCTGACGCCTGGACTGTGGCTCGCGCGGCTAGGTCAGGGGTGCCTGCTTGGCGAGCGTCGCCCGCATGCGCGTGGCCATCACCGCGCCCGCGGCGCGCAGCAGCTCGAGGGCGAGCGCGGGCGAGCGCTGCGCGAGCTCTTCCATGCGCGGGCCGCGCAGGGCCCACACGACGCAGTTCGTCATTGCCTCCACATTGGCCATGCGCGGCGTGTCGCCGAACAGGCCGGGCTCGCCGACGACGGAGCCTGCGCGCAGGATGGCCACCTTGCTGCTGCCGGGCGGCCCCCCGGTGACGAATATCTGCATGCTGCCCTGGGCGATGAAGTACATCGAGCGGTCGGCATCGCCCTGCTTGATCAGCAGGTCGCCGGCCCGGACCTCATAGCGCGCGAGGTAAGGCGCGATGGTGCGCCAGTTGTCCAGGCTGAGGCGGGCCCGGAACGCGTCGTCCGCATTGAGCGTCTGCACCGCCTTGACCAGGTCGTCGATTTCCATCCCGCCTCCGCGCGGCCGCCGCCGCGCGACGCGGGGCAGCTCGAACCATGACCCGATTATCGACCTGGGTGCGAGGTCGGAGCCGGGGACTTCGTGGCAAACGCACCCACTCATCGCCCTGCACGTCCCGCCCATCGTCCGCCAAGCGTCGCCCCGCTGCACGGCACGGCGGCGCGTGAACTCCGCACGCACGACCGGTGTGGCGGAACAGGCACCGCACGGCGTGACCGTCTACTTGCCGATGCAGAAGCGCCCGAAGATGGTACCGAGCAGGTCGTCGGCGGTGAACGCGCCGGTGATCTCGGCCAGCGCCGCGTGCGCCAGTCGGAGTTCCTCCGCGAACAGCTCCAGCGCCTGATTCCCCGTTGCCGCGTGGGCGGCGGCGAGCTCGAGATGGGAACGCGTTCGTTGCAAGGCGTGCACGTGCCGGGCCCGGGCAATGAACAGCCCTTCAGGCGCGCCCTGCCAGCCGGCCAGCTCGAGCAGCCGGCCGCGCAGGGCATCGAGCCCTTCGCCGGTGGCGGCTGACAGGGCGAGGCCGGCCGCTCCGACATGCGCCTGCGGCACGGCGTCCATCTTGTTGAAGACGCGCAGGACACGGCCCTCCTTCAGCAGGCCCTCGGGCAGCCGGG
Source organism: Rhizobacter sp. (assembly GCF_031412495.1). Lineage (GTDB taxonomy): Bacteria > Pseudomonadota > Gammaproteobacteria > Burkholderiales > Burkholderiaceae_C > Schlegelella_A. Next base: position 7,049 of record NZ_JANODC010000414.1, read on the forward strand.
CGGCGATGCGCGCATCGGCGGCCGCGTAAGCGGGATCGGCGATGCGGGTGAGGTCGTGCAGGAACACGAGCGCGTCGGCCGACCCGATCTCGGCCCAGCTGCGGGCGACCCCGATGCGCTCGACCTCCTCCGTTGTCTCGCGCAGGCCAGCGGTATCGACGACGTGCACCGGCACGCCCTCGATCTGGATCGTCTGCGCGACCTTGTCCCGCGTCGTGCCCGGCGTATCGGTCACGATCGCGAGCTCGGCACCGGCAAGCGCGTTCAGCAGCGAGCTCTTGCCGACGTTCGGCTGCCCGGCCAGGACGACCCGGATGCCGTCGCGCAGCAGCGCGCCCTGGCGCGCGCGGGAGAGGACCGCGTCGACGCCGGCGGTGGCCCGGGCCAGGCGGCCGTGCGCGTCGGCGGCTTCGAGGAAGTCGATCTCTTCCTCGGGGAAGTCGAGCGTGGCCTCGACCAGCGCGCGCAACTCGACCAGCGTCGCCGCCAGCGCATCGATCTCGGTCGAGAAGGCGCCCTCGAGCGACCTCGCCGCCGAACGCGCCGCCGACGCGGTGCTCGCATCGATGAGGTCGGCGACAGCCTCGGCCTGGGCCAGGTCGATCTTGTCGTTGAGGAAGGCGCGCTTGGTGAACTCTCCGGGCGCGGCGATGCGCAGGCGCGCCAGCCGTGGCAGCCCCGTGGCGGCGTCGACTTCGGCAGCGGCGACCAGGCAGCGGGCGAGCAGGAGCTGCAGGACCACCGGTCCGCCGTGCGCCTGCAGCTCGAGCACGTCCTCGCCGGTGTAGGAATGCGGTGCCGGGAAGAAGAGGGCCAGGCCGTGGTCGATGGCGGCGCCGTCGGCATCGAGGAACCCGGCGTAGGTGGCCTGGCGGGCGACGAGCGCCTTGCCGCACAGGGCCGCGGCGAGCGGCGCCAGGCCCTGACCGGAGACCCGAACGATGCCGACCGCCCCGCGCCCGGCTGCCGTGGCGATGGCGACGACCGGGTCTTCCTGGAGCGCGGCACGCATCCCGGAATTGTCCGGTACCGGGCCGGCAGCCGCCGCTACTTGGCGGCCTTGCCGAAGGTGCCGAGCACGCCGAGCTGCTTGTTGATGAGGTATTGCTGCGCGATCGACAGGATGTTGTTCGTCAGCCAGTAGAGGACGAGGCCGGCCGGGAAGAAGAAGAACATCACCGAGAACACGAGCGGCATGATCCACATCATCTTGGCCTGGATCGGATCGGGCGGGGTCGGGTTGAGCCAGGTCTGCAACAGGCTGGTCAACGTCATCAGCACGGGAAGGATGAAGAAGGGATCGGGTGCGGACAGGTCGCGGATCCAGCCGATCCATGGCGCGTTGCGCATCTCCGCGCTCGACAGCAGCACCCAGTACAGCGCGATGAAGAAGGGCATCTGCACCAGGATCGGCAGGCAGCCGCCGAGCGGGTTGACCTTCTCCTCGCGGTAGATGCGCATCATCTCCTGCTGCATCTGCTGCGGCTTGTCCTTCAGCCGCTCGCGCATTTCCATGATCCGCGGGTTGATGGCCTTCATCTTGCCCATCGAGCGGTAGGCCGTGGCGTTGAGCCAGTAGAAGGCGATCTTCAGGGTGACGACCAGGCCGACGATGGCCCAGCCCCAGTTCATCGTCACCTTGTGCAGCTGCGTCAGTAGCCAGAACAGCGGCTGGGCCAGGATCCGGAACCAGCCGTAGTCCTTCACCAGCTCGAGCCCGGGGGCGAGGGCGGCGAGCTTGTCTTCCTCCTGCGGGCCGACGAAGAGCCGCGCGTCGTAGGCCTTGGCCGTGCCGGGGGCGATCTCGCCGAGTGGCAGCAGCATGCCGACCGAATAGGCGTTGGTGTCCACCTTGCCGGTGAAGAACTCGCGCCGCGGCGCGGGCGCGCCCGGCTTGTCGACCAGCCATGCCGACGCGAAGTAGTGCTGGACCATGGCCACCCAGCCGGTGTCGCCGGCGGTCTGGTGGCCTGGCTTGTCGCCCGGCCGGCGCTTCTCGATCGAGCTGAAGTCGATCTTCTCGAAGTGGCCCGTCTCGGTGTAGACGGCGGGGCCCGTGAAGGTGAAATAGAAGCTCGACTCGCCCGCCGGCGAGTTGCCGTCGCGGACGAGCTGCAGGTACAGGCGCGGGCTGACCGCCGCCGTGCCGTCGTTGACGACCTGATGCTGGACGTCGACCACGTAGTCGCCGCGGCGGAAGGTGTAGGTCTTGACCAACCTGACGCCGCCGACCGGCTCGCTCTCGAGCTGCACCTTCAGCGCGTTCTGTCCCGAGGCGAGCACACGCTCTCCCGGAACGACGCGCATCGGCGTGTGGTGGTTGGGCAGGCCGGTCCCACCAGCCGGCGGAACCAGGCCGCTTTCAGCGAGGTACAGACGGCTTGGCGAGCGGTCGAGCAGGACCACCTTGCGGCTCGGGTCGACGGCGTCGACCTGCTGGAGGAGCTCGACGCGGGCCAGGGTGCCGCCGGTACTGTCGATGGTGGCGCGGATCAGGTCGGTCTCGACCGTGACCGACTCGGCGCGGGCCGGCGCGGTGGCCGCCGCGGCGGGTGCGGCGCCGGGCACGGTCTGCCCGGTGGCGGCCGCGGTCGTGGGCGCCGGGCTGCCGGGCACGCCGCTGCCCGTGGCAGCAGCCGGCACTGGTGCCGTCGACGTCGGCGTCGGTGCCGGCGCGGCCACCGGACGCGAAGCCGGTGGCGGCCCGAAGAAGGAAGGCTGTCCGGTGTGCTTGTTCCAGGCGTCCCAGATCAGGAACAGCGAGGCCGAAAAGATCACCCACAGCAGGGTGCGGCGAATGTCGGTCATGTCGAGTGGGATTCCGAAGCGTCGCGGGTCTGCCGGGCTGCCGGCGATGCAGCCCGCCCGATGAAGGAGGTGAACAGGCGGGGCGGCTCGGCCGGCACGGGATCGGGCCCGCCCGCACACCACGGGTGGCAACGGGCCAAGCGCGAGACGACGAGGACGCTGCCCGCGGCAGCGCCGTGCGCCGAGAGCGCGTCGAGGGCGTAGGCCGAGCACGTCGGCTCGAACCGGCACGAGCTGCCCAGCCAGGGGCTCAGCGCGAACCGGTAGAGACGGACCAGGCCGATCAACAGGCGCTTCATCATGGGTTCGACCGGGCGAGGACGCGGCCGGCACGGATGAACAGGTCGTCGAGCTCGGAGCGTGTGCCCAGCTTCAGTGCCGTCGACGCAGCGCTCGGATAGAGAGCGCGGTCGATGGGCGCGCGCAGGCGCACGACCCAGAGCCCCGGCGCGAGTTCCGAGGCATGCCTGCGAGCCGCGGCATAGATCTGGCGCTTGATCAGGGAGCGGGTCACGGCGCGGCGGGCGTGCCTCTTGGGCACCACGGCGCCGAGCCATCGGCCCCGCTCGGGAGAGGCGTCTGCCGGCAAGTCATCCACAGGGCGTCCACCTGTTATCCATCTGGTTGTTGATAACTCCGTGGGCAAGTCGCCTTTCAGCGACCGGCTCAGCGTGGCCGGGGCAGCGGCCAGATGGTGCATGGCGAAGTGGGGCGTCGTCGCGCCGCTCCGGATGCGCAGGACCCGCTCGAAATCGATCGAACGGACCAGGCGGGCGACCGACCCGGCCGGTACCGGCGAGCCGGTACCCGCGGCGACCCCCGCGCCGCCGTCAGACCGCGAGACGCTTGCGGCCTTTGGCGCGACGGGCGTTGATGACGGCGCGGCCACCGCGCGACTTCATGCGGACGAGAAAACCGTGCGTGCGCGCGCGTCGGACTTTGGAGGCTTGGTAGGTGCGTTTCATGTTTGCTTTCGTGGCTCCGCGTGGCCTCGTCTGTGGGTCGCCCCGGCGGGCAACCTGCAATTACATCAAGAACCGCATTCGCCGTCAACCCACGGTCACGACGGAGGCCATCGGAGGTGCGGTTGCCATTGGTATTTCCCGCTGTGGATAACTGGCTGTCCAGGGTCTCGTTCGGGCTACAATGACGTGCTTTGACGGGCCACTTCTCCACATATGCGGACCGATCTCTGGCAGCGCGGCTGCGAACGTCTGGCCACCGAGCTGCCGGACCAGCAATTCAACACCTGGATCCGTCCGCTGCCCGATGCCGACGTCAACGACGACGCGGAGACCGCGGTCGTCACGGTGCGCGTCCCGAATCGCTTCAAGCTCGACTGGATCCGCAACCAGTACGCCGGCCGCATCGAGAGCGTGCTGAGCGAGCTCGCCGGCAAGCCGGTGCGCCTGGACGTGACGCTGGCGCCGCAGGACGGTGTCGCCCGGCCGACGGCCGTGGCCGGCCACGCGGCCTCCGTGCGCGCCTTTGCGATCGAGGCGTCCCGCCTCAACGGCCCATCGACCGGCGCCTCCCACGCCCCGGCCGTCGGCGCCACCGCTGCAGCGACGTCCGCACCAGCGGCCACCCGCGCCCAGCTGTCGTCGCAGGGGCCGCTGCCGTCGCGCAGCCGCCTCAACACGGCGCTCACCTTCGACACCCTGGTCCCCGGCCGCGCCAACCAGATGGCCCGCACCGCGGCGCTCCATGTCGCCGGCGCCCCGGGGCAGATGTACAACCCGCTCTTCATCTACGGCGGGGTCGGCCTCGGCAAGACGCACCTGATCCACTCCGTCGGCAACGCCCTTCTCGCCGACCGCCCTGACGCCCGCATCCTCTACCTGCATGCGGAGCAATTCATCACCGACGTGGTGAAGAACTACCAGAGGAAAACCTTCGACGAGCTGAAGGCGAAGTACCACTCGCTCGACCTGCTGCTGATCGACGACGTGCAGTTCTTCGCCGGCAAGGAGCGGACGCAGGAGGAGTTCTTCAACGCCTTCGAGGCGCTGCTCGCCAAGCGGGCGCACATCATCATGACCAGCGACACCTACCCGAAGGGCCTGGTCGACATCGACGAGCGCCTGACCTCGCGCTTCGACGCCGGGCTCACGGTGGCCATCGAGCCGCCCGAGCTCGAGATGCGGGTGGCCATCCTGATGAAGAAGGCCGAGCAGGAAGCGACGCCCATGCCCGAGGACGTCGCCTTCTTCGTCGCCAAGAACGTGCGCGCCAACGTTCGCGAGCTGGAAGGCGCGCTTCGCAAGATCCTCGCCTACTCGCGCTTTTCGCACAAGGAAATCAACATCGCCCTGGCGCGCGAGGCGCTGAAGGACCTGCTCTCGATCCAGAACCGGCAGGTCGGGGTCGAGAACATCCAGAAAACGGTCGCCGACTTCTACAAGATCAAGGTCGCCGACATGTACTCGAAGAAGCGCCC
>NZ_JANODC010000415.1:0-6593 GCF_031412495.1 Rhizobacter sp.
CAGTCTCATGTTGCGACCCCCTTCCCTGCTCGGCGCCCAGACGAGCGGATTCGTGCCCTTCGGCACCGGCGGCTCGGTGCACGGCGATCTCGACGAACGCGCCCGGACGAGCTCGCCTTCGACCCTGCGCGTGGCCACGCCTGCACCCCCGGCCGACATTGCGCCATCCGTGCCCGACGCCCCCGGAGCGGTGACGTCGCCGGCCCCCGGCCTTTGCGCAGGGCAGGCACTTCATCCTGCACCACGAGCAGGCCTTTCCCGGGAAACGTGCCCCTGGCCTGATACTCGCGCCAGCATCGATGCGCGCGCTGCGCGACGCGTTTCGAGCGGCGCGCTCAACGGGGGAACAGGCATGACACTTCACGTCCCGGCGCTGTCCATCGACAGGATCGCCGGCCCGGCCCCGGGCACGATTCTCATCCCCATGACGCCGCGATGACCGAACGCGCCTTCGACGCGATCGTCATCGGCGCCGGCCAGGCCGGGCCGCCGCTCGCCGGGCGGCTGACGGCCGCCGGAATGACAGTCGCGCTCGTCGAGCGCAAGCGCTTCGGCGGCACCTGCGTGAACACCGGCTGCATGCCGACGAAGGCGCTGGTTGCCAGCGCCTACGCAGCGCACCTCGCGCGCCGCGCCGCTGACTTCGGGGTGACGATCGGTGGCGGTGTCGGCATCGACATGCCGGCCGTGAAGGCGCGCAAGGACAAGGTCGTGAACGATGCACGCGGCAGCCTCGAGCGCTCGGTCGGGAAGATGCCGGGCTGCACCGTCCTGAAGGGCACGGCGCGCTTCGAGTCGGCCAACACGGTGAGCGTGGGCGCCGAGCGGCTCTCGGCGCCACGCATCTTCATCAACGTCGGCGCTCGTGCCCTGATTCCGGACATGCCGGGCGTGCACGGTGTCCGCTACCTGACGAACACCTCCCTCCTCGAGCTGGCCGAGGTGCCGCGCCACCTCGTGGTCGTCGGCGGCAGCTACATCGGCCTCGAGTTCGCGCAGATGTACCGCCGCTTCGGCGCGCAAGTGACGGTGGTCGAGAAAGGACCGCGCCTGATCGGCCGCGAGGACGAGGACGTGTCCGCCGCCGTCGCGAAGATCCTGGAGGACGAAGGCATCGCCTTGCGCCTCGGCGCCGAGTGCATCCGCTTCGAGCCGCGCGGCGAGGACGTCGGCGTCGGCGTCGCGTGCGCCACGGGCGAGCCGCTGGTCATCGGATCGCACGCGCTGCTCGCGGTGGGCCGCGTGCCGAACACCGGCGACTTGGGTCTCGACCGTGCCGGGGTCGACGTCGACGCGCGCGGCTACATCCAGGTCGACGAGCAGCTGCGCACCCGCGTCCCCGGCATCTGGGCGCTCGGCGACTGCAACGGCCGCGGCGCCTTCACCCACACCGCCTACAACGACTTCGAGATCGTCGCCGCCAATCTGCTCGACGGCGAGGAGCGCAGGGTCGGCGATCGCATCGCGTGCTATGCGCTCTACGTCGACCCGCCGCTCGGCCGCGTCGGCATGACGGAGGCCGAGGCGCGCGCGAGCGGCCGGCCGGTCCGCGTCGGCACCCGGCCGATGACGCGAGTCGGCCGAGCCGTCGAAAAGGGCGAGACCGCCGGCTTCATGAAGATCGTCGTCGATGGCGCGACGAACGAGATCCTCGGCGCGGCGATCCTCGGCGTCGGCGGCGATGAGGCCATCCACGGCGTCCTCGACACGATGGCGGCGAGGGCGCCCTACCGGACGCTGCAGCAGGCGATGCACATCCACCCGACCGTGTCGGAGCTGATCCCGACCGTGCTGGGCGACCTCAAGCCCTGAGCGCCGCGCTCAGAAGGTGTAGCGAACGCCCACCGCGTAGGAGACACCGCGCGTCTGGTTGCGCATGCGGTCGTCGCTCCCGAGGACGTAGATGCTGGTCAGGCTGTCGTAGGCGTACACGTAGCCGAGGCTGACCGTGGTGTGCCTGCGCTCGACGGCCGGGCCGCGGCCGCTCGTGTAGGCGAACTGCGCCAGCACGTTGCCCGGGCCCGCCGGCACCGACACGCCGGCGCTCGACGAATGGCTGCGCACCTCGAGGCCGCGGTCGCGGATGCGGGTGTGCTGCGCGAAGGCGCGGACCAGGCCGAAGTTGTAGCTGGCGGCGAGCTGCACGGCGGTCTCGTCGGTCTCGTCGTCGATGCCGTTGTTGATGTGCACGCGCTGGGCGCCGAGCGCGACGGCGAGCACGCCGCGCGAGTAGAGGACGTAGCCACCGGCATAGTCGCCGCGGCTGTCGCCGCTGTCGCGCGCGACCATCACGTTGCCCGACACCCCGCTCTCGAAACGCGGTGTCGAATAGCTGACGGCGCGGTCCCAGTAGAAGTCGCCCTGCACCCCGTCGAGGCCGCCGCTCAGGAACAGGTGGCGTACGGCCGGCGAGAAGGCGATCGAGTTGCCGAAGGCGTTGAAGCGCGTCGTCTGCTCGAACAAGTACGTCTGCATCCGGCCGACGCGCAGCGCGCCGTAGTCGCTGGCCAGGGAGACGAAGGCGTTGCGCGACAGGAACGGGTCGTTGTCGTTGCGGCCGTAGGTGCGCTCCTCGAAGCGGAGGAAGGTCTCGAGCGTGATGCCCGGTGTCCAGCCGCCCTCGAAGCCGTGCTTGGCGTTGATGCCGACGAAGGTCGCCGAGAGCGAGTTGCTGTTGAGGCGGTGCTCGCGGTACTGGCCGCTCGGCTCGAAGCGCCCGTACGAGAGGTCGAGGGTGCCGTAATAGGAATAGTCGGTCTGGGCCCGGGCCGGAAACCAGGCGAGCAGGAGCAGGAGGGCGATGAAGCCGAGTCGTGACGTCACTTGGCTGGCCCTCCCCGGCGGGTTGCGCCGCCGCCTCGACGGCGCCGCTGCGCGAGCGTGGCGGCGGCGAGGAGGGCCAGCAGCCAGAGCGTCGGATCGAGCAGCGAGGTGCCCGAGCCGATCGAGCAGCCGCCGCCGCTCACATCGGCCGCCGCCTCGCCGCTGCCGCGCAGCGCGACGTCGCGGATCGCCGGATCGGCGTCGCTCGTGACGCGCAGGATGCCGACGGCGGCGCCTTCGCCGGACGGCCGGAACGACACGCTCAGCGTGCACTCGGTGCCGGGCGCCAGCACGAAGGGCACCCCGGCGCACGTCTTGGTCTCCATCGCGAAGGGGGCGGCGATCTGCAGATCGGTGACGGCGAGGCTGCGGCTGCCGGTGTTGGACAGCTTCAGCTCGACCGGAGTGGTGGCGGAGCCGACCACGGTGTCGGCGAAAGCCACCGACATGGACGACAAGGCCAGGGCCGCGGGCGTGGCGCTGCCGATCGCCGTGCCGCTGGCTGCGAGCAGCGGCGCGACCACCGGAACGGCCCCGGCCCCGGTGGCGAACTGCACCGACGCCGCCTTCGCGCCCGGTGCGGCTGGGGCGAACTGCACGCCGATCTCGCAGCTCGTCTTCTCGAACACGGCCTTGCCGGCCGCGCAATCCGCCGTGTCGAGCACGAAGTTCGATGCGCCGAGCCCGACGACGTTGGCGAACTGCAGGACGACGCCTCCCGGCCCGTCGTTGTAGAGCCGGACGCGGCTCGTGCGCGGCGTGCCCAGCTGGGTGTCCGCGAAATCGAGCCGGGTGATCGGCGTGCCGGTGGTGTCGGTCCAGCTCAGCACCGGCACCGCCCCGGCCGCGCCCTGGCCGCGCAGGTCGAGCGACAGCACCGCGAACGCCGCGCCGGAGCCGGCCGGCCGGGTGCGGATCGCAAACGTGCTCGCATAGGCCTGTGCCGCCGCGGGATCGAACCGGACATCGACGCTGCACGACGCGGCCGCGGCCAGCGTGGCGCAGCCCGCCCCCGCGACGAAGGTGAAACCGGGCACGCTGCCGGCGGCCGGGAGCTGCACCTCGAGGTCGCCGGCGGTGCCGCCGTTGCCGAGGGTCAGCGCCACCGGCGCGTACACGCCGCCGATGCTTTGCGTTCCGAACTGCACCACATCTCCCGACCCCAGCGACACGCCGCCACGGCGCACCGCCAGTCGGGGACCGCGGATGCCCAGGCCGTTCAGCAGGACGCTGTTGCTGTTCGCGCCCGCGATCTGGATGTTCAGCGTCGCCGGTCCACGCCGGCCGACGTCCGACGGGTTGAACCGGACCGTCAGTTCGCAGGACGGCGGCGTCCCGCCGATCGAGGCGGGCAAGCTCGCCAGCGCCTGGCAGCCGGTGCCGGCCAGCGTGTACTCGCCGCTGCTGGCGCCGGAGAGGGTGAAGCTCGATCCGTTGAAGGGCAGGGGCTGGCTGCCCTGGCTGAAGAGCGTCACCGTGCGCTCCAAAACGTTGTCGTTGTCGACCTCGACGCCCGGATCGGCCGGCGCATCGAACAGGCTCGACCTGTTCACCGTCGCCAGCGGTCCGGGATTGCCCTGCAGCTGAATCGTGGTCGTCCCGCCGAGCGTCGCGCCGCCGGCATCGACACGCCGGATCGTGAGGGCGCCGTTGCGCGGACCGACTGCTCCGGCGGCGAACCGCACGTTCAGCGCCAGGCTGCGCGGCAAGGCGCCGGAGGTCGCCGTGGTGACGCAGCCGTCGCCGCCGAGCGTGAACGGGGCGTCGAGCGTGAAGTCGCCGGGGAAATTGAAGGTGAGGGCATCGGCCCGGCAGATGCGGATGCGATCGCCCTTGTTGTCGGTGACGGTCGCCTGCAGCACGCCGGCCGGTGCCGTCAGCGGCGTGAAGTTGAGCGACGTCGGCGCGACGCTGAACTGGACGAGGCCGGTACCCCCGAGCGTGGCCGTCGACGAGGCCGCGAAGGTGTTGTGGCTGACGGTCAAGGTGCGGCCGTCGAAGCTGTTGACGGACTTGGGTGCGAAGGTGACGTCGAAGTCGCAGAAGGAACCGGCAGCGACGGACGGGCACGAAGCCGCCGGCACGCTGTAGTTGGTGTTGTCGCTGACCGCGATGCCGCTGACGGCGAGGGCAGCCGTCCCGTTGTTGCTCAGCCGGAAGGTCTGGGTGCGCGCGAGATCGACGGAAACGTCCGCAAAGGCGACATTCAGCGGCGACAGCGTGGCCAGCGGAAAGGTGGTCCTCGACAGGTACGCGGCGATGTTGGAGATGGTGTCGTTGAAGACAGCCGCATTGGCCGTCGCCAGCGGGTCGGTCACCAGCCCTCGCATGCCGGTGTTGATCTTGCCCTGCACGGTGGTCGCCGAGTGGCCCGCGGGGAAGGGTTGCTTGGTTCCGTCGACGCCGCCCGGGAGGTTGTGGCAGGCGAAGCACTCGGTCACGAACTGGCTCTTGCCGAGCTCCCAGTTGTTCAACGCCAGCGCCGGGCCGGCCGCTGCCAGAAGGGCAAGCCCACCGAGCCAGCGAGCCCAGCTCGAACCACGCGTCTGCATCTTCATCGCCCCACCTCCCACGAACATTCGACCGCGCGCAAGGCCGCGGGCGTGCCAGCCGAAGCAGCGATCAGACGCAGTCGACGACGCGGAACTCCACCCGGCGATCGAGCGCATCGCGCAGGTCGTCCGTCCCGAGCCCGACGAGCGCTTCCCGCGAGCCGGCCCCGGCTGCGCTCAGGCGCGCACCGAGGGCCCGGTTGTTCTGTTCGAGAAGCCGCTGCACGGCCTCGGCGCGCTGGCGCGACAGTGTCTCGTTGGCGCGGGCGCTGCCGGTGCGGCTCGTGTGGCCGACGATGCGCACGCAGGACTCTGCCTTGCCGGCCTGCTGCGCCAGCGACGAGATCCACAACTGGTACTGCTGCGGGAGGTCGCCGACCTGGTTGAACGTCGTGCGGCCCGGCTGGAACAGCAGCTTGACCGGAAGGCGCTTCAGCTCGAGGCCGGAACTGACCAGCTTGCCGAACGCGTCGCGTGCGGCGTCGCGCTGGCCCAGCTGCCAGCTCGTCAGGTACAGGCCGTTGAGGACGCGCAGGTCGCCGGGGTCGGCGATGGGCTCGGCTTCCTTGTAAAGCCGCTGCGCCACCGGGATCCGGCCTTCGTCGTAGGCGAGGATGGCCTCGTTCAGCACCGCCGCCGCCGGCAGGCGCGCCAGGTAGCCGGGGTCGGCCGGGTCGCCGATGCGGGTGTTGACCTGGCACGAGTTGATGTACGCCTGGATCGTGTTGTCCTTGTGCCAGGTCGGGCTGTCGCGATAGAAGGGCAGCGGCTCGGCGTTGACCGAGTCGACCGTCGCCCGGTCGAGCGCCTTGGCCACGACCTTGCCGGTGCGCAGGTCGATCAGCGTCAGCCAGACGCGGTAGGCATCGGGCGTCTTGTCGATGCTGCGCTCGATGTTCACCGGCGTGAGCGTGCCGATCAGGAGCAGCGGCTTGGTCGCCAGCGTGTTGCGCGTCAGCGGCGTGACCGCCCAGGAGCGAAAGCTCGTCTGCACCACCGATTCGAGCTGCGCCCCCATCCTGGCCGTGCTGACCGTCTGGCCTCCGGTGTTCGCGTCGATGAGGGGGTCGACCACGAGCACGCGCGCGTCGTCGCCGATCTGATCACGTGCCTGGGCGAACAGCTGCTGCCCGGCGCGGGCGATGGCGTCTTCGAACCGGAGTGCCGGCGGGGCGACGAACACGGTATTCGGGCCTGCCACCACGGGTGCTGCGATCG
>NZ_JANODC010000416.1:0-8563 GCF_031412495.1 Rhizobacter sp.
ACGGCTCTCGTCGCGCCCCGGCGCGACCTGCCGCGCCGTGCCGCGGCCGCCGTACCTGCCGAGCGCAGCGACGGCTACGTCGGTGTGCTCGGCCTGGTCGCGCACGAGTACTTCCACGCCTGGAACGTGAAGCGGCTGCGGCCGCGCGACCTCGCCGCCATCGACTACACGCGCGAGAACTACACGGAGCTGCTCTGGTTCTTCGAAGGCTTCACCTCGTACTACGACGACCTGTTCCTGGTCCGCAGCGGCATCGTCGATGCGCCCCGCTACCTGAAGCTCCTCGCCAAGACGGTGAGCGCGGTGCAGGGGGCGCCGGGCCGGCGCGTGCAGAGCCTTGCCGAGGCGAGCTTCGATGCCTGGGTGAAGTACTACCGGGCCGACGAGAACACCCTTAACGCGACGATCAGCTACTACGCCAAGGGCGCGCTTGCGGCCCTTGCCTTCGACCTGACGCTGCGCAGCGAAGGCCGCGGCTCGCTCGACGACGTGATGCGGCGGCTCTGGCAATCGTACGACGGCGGCCCGATCGACGAGGCCGACATCGCGGCCGTGCTCGAGGCGGTGGGCGGCCGCTCCTTCGCGCCGGAGCTCGCCGCCTGGGTGCACGGCACCGACGAGCTGCCGATAGGGACGCTGCTCGCCCGCTTCGGCGTGGCTGTCGAGCCGCAGCCGCCGACGCTGGCTCAGCGGCTCGGTGTGCGCGTCAGCGAAGGGGCGCTGACCGGCGTGAAGGTGAGCCACGTACTGCGCGGCGGCGCCGGCGAACAGGCAGGCATCGAAGCCGGCGACGAGCTGATCGCTGCCGCCGGCTGGCGCCTGCGCCGCCTCGACGACGCCCTGCGCTGCCTGGACGGCGCGGAGTCCGTCGACCTGCTCGTGTCGCGCGACCAGCGCGTCCTGTCGCTCGAGCTCGCGCCGGCGCAGCTGTTCGGCGAAGGCGCCGTGCAGCTGCGCCGGGCCGATGCCGCAAGCGCGCCGGAGCGGGCCCTGTGCGAGGCATGGTTGGCCGCCTGACGCGCCTGCGCCGGCCGCGCTGGTCGGGCCGGCGCAGAGCCGCGTTCGCCGCTGTCGTCGCCGCCGTCGCCGTGCTGCATGGCGTCGTCACGCGCGAGCTCGGCGAGCGGCTGGCTGCCGCCGAAGCCGACGCGCGCCGGCCCATGCCGACCCGGATCCAGGTCGCCTACGTGCGCACGCTCGAGCCGGAGGCGCCGCAAGTCGCGTCCGCAGGGGTCGTTGCGCCGGCGGCCCCGCCTCGGACCGCGAGGGCGCCGCGGCCCGTGAAGGCCGCGGCGAAAGCCGCCTCCGCCGTTGACACCGGAGCGCAGGCTCGGGCCCCGGTGCCCCCCGCTGAACCCGAAGCGCCGGCCCCACCCGAGGCCGCACCGCAGCTTGCTTCCGTCGCGTCTGCGCCCGAGGCGCCGATTGCGGCGGCTTCGGCGCCGGCCTCGGTGACCGAAGCGCCGGCGCTCGTTACCGCCACGAATCCCGGGCCCGACGCGATCGTCGCAAGCTCCGCCGGGTCCCCCACCTCGGCCGCCTCCGCGCCCGGCGGCGCCCCCTTCACCTGGCCGGCGGCGACGCGCGTCAGCTACCTCCTGACCGGCTACTGGCGCGGCGAGCTCACCGGCCGCGCCGAAGTCGAGTGGATCCGCGTCGGCGCGCGCTACCAGGTCAACGTCGACCTGTTCGCCGGGCCCGAGTTCGCGCCGATCTTCTCGCGCCGGATGACGAGCGAAGGCAGCCTCGGCGCGACCGGCCTTGCCCCCGACCGCTACGACGAGGACACCCAGGTGGTGATGCGCGACCGGCGCCGCGTCAGCGTCCTCTTCGAGGGCGACGAGATCGTCCTCGCCAACGGGCAGAAGCGCGAGCGGCTGCGCGGCGTGCAGGACACGGCGAGCCAGTTCATCCAGTTCACCTGGCTGTTCGGCACACAGCCCGAGCGCCTGCGCGTCGGCAACAAGTTCGACGTCCCGCTCGCCCTGCCGCGCAGCATGAGCCTGTGGACCTACGACGTCGCCGGCGAGCAGACGCTGCAGACGCCGTTCGGCCCGCTCGCTACCTTCCACCTCAGGCCGCGGCGCGAGTCGAGGAAGCCGGGCGAATGGCTGGTCGACATGTGGTTCGCGCCCGAGCTGCGCTTCCTGCCGGTGCGCATCCGCATCGAGCAGGAGACGGGAAGCTTCGTCGACCTGGTGATCGCGAAGAAGCCGGAGGTCGCCGCCTCCTGAGCGCGGCATCATTGACCCCTTTTCAGGCGAGCCGCACCATGACCTACGAATGCATCCTCACCGAAGTGCGCGGCGCCGGCCCGCGCCGCGCCGGCCTCATCACGCTGAACCGGCCGAAGCAGCTGAACGCGCTCAACGACACGCTGATGGACGAGCTCGGCGCCGCCCTGCGCGCATTCGACGCCGACGACGGCATCGGCTGCATCGTCCTCACCGGCGGCGACAAGGCCTTCGCCGCCGGCGCCGACATCGGCGCCATGCTGCCGTTCGGCTTCGTCGACGCCTACTCGAAGGGCCTGATCAGCCGCAACTGGGAGACGATCCGCGAGATCAGGAAGCCGGTGATCGGCGCCGTCGCCGGCTTCGCCCTCGGCGGCGGCTGCGAGCTGGCCATGATGTGCGACTTCGTCATCGCCGCCGACAGCGCCCGCTTCGGCCAGCTCGAGATCAAGCTCGGCATCATCCCCGGTGCCGGCGGCACGCAGCGCCTGCCGCGCGCCGTCGGCAAGGCCAAGGCGATGGACCTGGTGCTGACGGCGCGGATGATCGACGCCGCCGAGGCCGAGCGCGCCGGCCTCGTCTCGCGCGTGGTGCCGGCCGCCGAGCTGCTCGACGTCGCCCTGGCGGCGGCGGAGACGATCTGCGGCTTCAGCATGCCGAGCGTGATGATGGCCAAGGAGGCCGTCAACCGCGCCTTCGAGTCGCCGCTTTCCGAGGGCGTCTCCTACGAGCGGCGCCTGTTCCACTCGCTGTTCGGCACCGAGGACAAGACGGAAGGCATGGAAGCCTTTCTTGCCAAGCGCAAGCCTGCGTTCAGGAATCGATGAGCCGCCTCCTGCTCGCGCTCCGTTCGATCGGCCTCGCATGATCCTGCTCGGCGACGCGATCTTCGACTACGAGCCGTACCCGTCCGGCGTCGTCCGGCCGGTCTTCGAGGCCGGCCTGTACGAGCGCCTGGTTGCCTCGTACCCCGACAAGTCGCTGTTCGAGTTCAAGCCGGCGCTCGGCAACAAGTATTCGCTCTCCGAGGTGAACCATCCGGCCGAGTACGAGCGCTTCCTTCGCGACAGCCCCGACTGGGGCCGCTTCCACGCCTACATCAAGGGCGAGGCCTTCGTGCCGCAGGTGCTCGACTTCCTCAAGGCGCGGCACATCGACCTCGGCCTGCACCGCTACAAGGTCGTTTCGCGTGCGCCCGCTGCGCGCCGCTCGAGCGCCCTCAGCCGCCTGCAGCGGCGAACCGAGCTCAGCGCGCGCTTCGAGTTCTCGATGATGGGTGCCGACGGCGGTCACATCCTGCCGCACACCGACACGCCGCAGAAGCTCATCACGCTCGTCTTCTCGATGGTGCGGGCCGGCGAGTGGAACCCGAACTGGGGCGGCGGCACCGACATCGTCCTGCCGAAGGACCGGACCCGCATCTACAACCACCTCAACAAGTACCTCGGCTTCGCCGACGTCGAGGTGCTGAAGACGTGGGAGTTCACGCCGAACCAGTGCGTCGTCTTCGTCAAGACCTACAACTCCTGGCACTCGGTGGCGCCGATGACCGGCGCCGGCAGCGGCGGACTGCGCCGCACGCTCACCGTCAACATCGAGGCGAAGCCCTGATGGGCTGGCTGTCATCGGACGGGTCGCGCTACCTGCGCCGCAGCGAGCGCACCCTCATGAGGCTGTTCGGCAGCCTGCGCAAGCGCCTGCAGGTGCGCGTGCGCGTCGAAGACCGCGGCCATGTCGCGACGTACCTCTGCGAGACGGCCATGGACGCGCAGCGGCCCCTGTCGCTGTGGGTCAAGGAAGAGGGCACGATGGCCTGGATCGACGCCGACGTTCGCCCGGACGACGTGTTCATGGACATCGGCGCCAACATCGGCATCTACAGCATCGCGGCGGCGCTGCGGATGGGCGACGCCGGCGTCGTCTACGCCTTCGAGCCGCACAAGGTGAACTCGCTGGCCCTGCTGCGCAACGTCGAGGCCAACCGGCTGCAGCAGCGCGTCCGCGTCTTCTCGTGCGGCCTGTCCGACCGGGACGGCCTGTTCGAGTTCAACTACCAGGCCCTGGCCTCGGCCTCGAGCGCGAGCCAGCTCGGGCACCGGCGCGTTCCGGGCTCGAGCGAGGAATTCGTTCCGGTCGCGACCGAGATGGTCTACGGGACCAGCGTCGACCGCCTCGTCGACGCCGGGACGATCCGGCCGCCGACGCTCGTGAAGATCGACGTCGACGGCAACGAGCTGCCGATCCTGCGCGGCATGGCCCGCCTGCTCGGCGGCGCGGCACGGCCGCGCGCCGTGCAGGTCGAGCTCAACGTCGGCGAGCACGACAGCATCTCGGCCTTCATGCACGAGCAGGGCTATGCGTTGCAGGCAAGGCACTTCACGCACGAGGGCAAGAACGCGCTGGCGCGCGGCGAGGCCGCGGAGGCCATCGCCTACAACGCGATCTTCGCGCCGGCCTAGGCGGCGACGACGGTTCAGCCCTCGTTGCGCAGCGACGGGAACAGGATCACGTCGCGGATGCTGGGCGAATCGGTCAGCAGCATGACCAGCCGGTCGATGCCGATGCCGCAGCCGCCGGTGGGCGGCATGCCGATCTCCAGGGCGTGGATGAAGTCGGCGTCGTAGTACATCGCCTCCTCGTCGCCGGCTTCCTTGTTGGCGGCCTGGGCGCGGAAGCGCGCCGCCTGGTCCTCGGCGTCGTTCAGCTCGGAAAAGCCATTGGCGTATTCGCGGCCGGTGATGAAGAGCTCGAAGCGCTCGGTCACCGACGGGTCGGCGTCCGACGCACGCGCCAGCGGCGACACCTCGACCGGGTAGTCGACGATGAAGGTCGGCTGCCAGAGCTCGCTTTCGACCGCCGCCTCGAACAGGCCGAACTGCAGCTCGGGCAGCTTCCAGTGCGCCGGCGCCTCGTGGCCGCCCGCCTTCAGCCGGGCCAGCAGCACGGCCGCGTCGCCGGCCTCGGCTTCGCTCAGGCCGGCGTGGCGCACGAGCGACTCGCGCACCGTCATGCGCGCGAAGCGCGACTCCAGGTCGACGTCGCGGCCGGCATACGACAGCTTCGCCGAGCCCACGGCCTCGCGCGCGGCGTGGCGCAGGACCTCCTCGGTGAAGTCCATCAGGTCGTGGTGGTTCCAGTACGCCGCGTAGAACTCCATCATCGTGAACTCGGGGTTGTGGCGGACCGAAATGCCCTCGTTGCGGAAGCTCCGGTTGATCTCGAACACGCGCTCGAAGCCGCCGACGATGAGGCGCTTGAGGTAGAGCTCAGGCGCGATGCGCAGGAACATCTGCTGGTCGAGCGCGTTGTGGTGCGTCACGAACGGCTTGGCGTTGGCGCCGCCCGGGATGGGGTGGAGCATCGGCGTTTCGACCTCCATGAAGGCGTGCTCGACCATGAAGCGGCGGATCGACGACAGCGCCTTGCTGCGCGCCACGAAGCGCGCCCGCGACGATTCGTCGCTGATGAGGTCGACGTAGCGGTGCCGGTACTTCTGTTCCGCGTCGGCCATGCCGTGGAACTTGTCGGGCAGCGGGCGCAGGCTCTTGGTCAGCAGGCGCAGCGACGCCAGACGCACCGAGAGCTCGCCGGTCCGCGTCTTGAACAGCGTCCCTTCGGCGCCGACGATGTCGCCCAGGTCGAGGTGCTTGAAGGCGTCGTAGGCGTCCTCGCCGAGCGCGTCCTTGCTGGCGAAGAGCTGGATCCGGCCGGTCGCGTCCTGCAGCGTCGCGAAGCTGGCCTTGCCCATGATCCGCTTGAGCATCACGCGGCCGGCCAGCGAGACGGCGATGTGCTGCGGCTCGAGGGCGTCGTTGTCGAGGTGGCCGTGCTTGCGGGCGAGCTCGAGGGCGCGCTGCCGGGGCTTGAAGTCGTTAGGGAAGGCGACGCCGCGCGCGCGGATGGCGGCGAGCTTTTCTCGGCGCTCGGCGATCAGGGCGTTGTCGTCGGGGGGCCCGGGCAAGGCAGAAGGACGAGGCGGGTCAGCGCTCATGGCAGGTTCCAGGGGGTGGCTGCTGCCGGCGCCGGCAGGGCCGCGCCGGGCGCGCCTCAAAGCCGGTGGCCGAGCCAGCGGGGCGTCCTGAACCGGACGATGCGCCAGTACAGGAAGACGTAGAGGCCGATGAACAGGAGCAGGAAGCACGACAGGATGGTGGTGTTGTTCCACCAGAGCACGCTCGGGATGATGGAGAACAGGCAGAGCAGCCAGAGGTAGGGCGAGGTCATCGAGTTGCGGGCCGTGCGCCGGCGGTCGCTGACGCGCGAGCCGAGGTTGAAGCGGATCAGACGGCGGTGGATGAGCGTGTGCAGGTGGATGCCGTCCGGCTGCGACGTGTCGACGCCGCGCAGGACCCGGCGCCGGTACATCGAGAACACGGTCTCGAAGATGGGGTAGGCGCAGAGCAGGAGCGGGAACATCGGCGAGACCTGCGCATTGCGGCCGAGCAGCAGGACGCTCAGCTCGGCGAGCACGAAGCCGAGGAAATAGGCGCCGCCGTCGCCGAGGAAGATGAGGCCGGCGGGGAAGTTCCAGAAGAAGAAGCCGAGCACCGCCCCGGCGGCGATGAGGGACGAGTTGGCGACGAACTCGTCGCCCGTCTGCGACGCCACGTACGAGATGCCGAGCAGCATCATCAGCACGCACATCGAGGCCAGGCCGTTGAACCCGTCGATGATGTTGATGGCGTTGGCGACGCCGGCGACGCAGAGCAAGGTCAGCGCGATGGCGAAGGGCAGGAGCTTGATCAGGTCGTCGAGGAGCGGAATGTCGGTGCGGAGGATGGCAGCGCCGAGCAGCCAGACCGCCAGCCCGGCCGAGACGCAGGTGGCCAGCAAGCGCCAGCGCGCCGACACCTTCTTCGTCAGGTCCTCGGCGATGCCGACCAGGAACGCCGGCAGTCCACAGGCGACGAGGATCCAGAAGGGCGCCGTGCCCTCGCTGCGCGCGAAGGTGGCGAAGACGCCGGCCGCGCAGATTGCGGCCACCACGCCGAAGCCGCCGATGCGCGGCACGGCGCGGTCGTGGAATTTCTGCGGGCCGGAGAAATCGTGGTCTGCCGTCAGCCTGGAGTGGAAGGCCGACGAGCGCACGACGCAGAGCGTCGCGATCAAGGAGGCGAGGAACGAGACGATGAAAAGGGACATGTGGCTCATGGTGGGCGGGCGGCGCTATTGTCACTGCACCGGAAGCTGCCGAGCGCACCCCGGCGACTAGAATCCGACGCTTTGCCGGCTGCCGGCAGCCCTGGGCAAACATGAGCGTCGTCGGAGTCATCGGCCTGGGTTACGTGGGCCTGCCCCTGGTCGTGGAGTTCGGCAAGCATTGCCGCACCATAGGCTTCGACATCGTCGAGGAGAAGGTGGCGAGATGCCGGTCGGGATCGGACCCGTCGCGCGAGATCGACGACGCCGATATGGCCGCCGCGCGCCTCGCCGAGTACACGAGCGACCCGAGCCTGTTGCGCGAAGCCGACTTCATCCTCGTTGCGGTTCCGACGCCCGTCGATGCTGCCCACATCCCCGACTTCGAGCCGCTCATCGGCGCCAGCCGGGCCATCGGCCCGAATCTCAAGAAGGGCGCGACCGTCGTCTACGAATCGACGGTCTATCCCGGCGCCACCGAGGAGGTGTGCATCCCGGTGCTCGAGCGCACATCCGGCCTGAAGTGGAAGCGCGACTTCTTCGTCGGCTACAGCCCGGAGCGCATCAACCCGGGCGACCGCGAGCACATGCTGACCAACGTCGTCAAGGTCGTCTCGGGCGACAGCCCGGAGACGCTGGCGAAGGTCGCCGCGCTGTACGAGCTCGTCGTCGGCCCGGGCGTCCATCGCTGCTCGAGCATCAAGGCCGCGGAGGCCTGCAAGGTGATCGAGAACACGCAGCGCGACCTCAACATCGCCCTGATGAACGAGCTGGCGATCATCTTCGACAAGATCGGCATCGACACTTCCGAGGTGCTCGAGGCGGCCGGGACGAAGTGGAACTTCCTCAGGTTCAAGCCGGGCCTCGTGGGCGGCCACTGCATCGGCGTCGACCCCTACTACCTGACGCACAAGGCCGAGATGCTCGGCTACCACCCGCAGGTGATCCTCGCCGGTCGGCGCATCAACGACGGCATGGGCAAGTACATCGCCGAGCAGACGATCAAGCAGATGATCGCCTCCGGCAGCCAGGTGCGCGGCGCGCGCGTCAACGTGCTCGGCCTGACCTTCAAGGAAGACTGCGCCGACCTGCGCAACAGCAAGGTCGTCGACATCATCCGCGAGCTGCAGAGCTTCGGTGCCGAGGTGTTCGTGCACGACCCCGAGGCCGACGCCGCCGACGCGCTGCGT
>NZ_JANODC010000417.1:0-2785 GCF_031412495.1 Rhizobacter sp.
AGATGGTGATGCCGGGCGACAACGTCGCCATCACCGTCAAGCTCATCAACCCCATCGCCATGGAAGAAGGCCTGCGCTTCGCCATCCGCGAAGGCGGCCGCACCGTCGGCGCCGGGGTCGTGGCAAAGATCCTCGAATAGGCGGGGTCGAATCCGAAGGGGCGTAGCTCAATTGGCAGAGCGCTGGTCTCCAAAACCAGAGGTTGGGGGTTCGATGCCCTCCGCCCCTGCCACGGCAGGTTAGTCGACCACCAGGCAGGTTCGAACAGGCCGCAGGCAAGCAGCAGTACATGGCAACTCCAGCATCTCCTCCCGTCGAGACCGTCTCGTCCGGCGCCGACAAGGCCAGGCTGGCCGCTGCAGCCATCCTCGTCGTCGCCGCCGTCGTCGTCTTCTACATGCTCGGCAAGCAGGACCTGTGGATGCGCGTCGCGGCGATGTTCGCGCTGTTCATCGCCGCCCTGGCCGCGTTCTTCACGTCCGAGCCCGGCAAGCAGCTGATCGCCTACGGCAAGGATTCGTCGCGAGAGGTGAAGAAGGTCGTCTGGCCGACGCGAAAGGAAGCGTTGCAGATGACCGCCTATGTCTTCGCCTTCGTCGTCGTCATGGCGCTGTTCCTGTGGCTCACGGACAAGACGCTCGAATGGGTGCTCTACGACCTGGTTCTGGGCTGGAAGCGCTAGGGAGCCATCGAAATGACAGAAGCAAGTGCAGATCCCGTCACGCCCGAGACGTACGCGCCGGCAGCGAACAAGCGCTGGTACGTCGTCCACGCCTATTCAGGCATGGAGAAGGCGGTCGAGCGCAACCTCCGCGAGCGCATCGAGCGCTCGGAGCTCAAGGAAAAATTCGGCCGCATCCTGGTGCCGATGGAAGAGGTCGTCGAGCTCAAGAACGGCAAGCGGTCGGTCAGCGAGCGGCGCTTCTTCCCCGGCTACGTACTGGTCGAGATGGAGATGGGCGACGACTCCTGGCACCTCGTGAAGCACACGAGCAAGGTGACCGGCTTCGTCGGCGGGCAAAAGACCCGCCCGTCGCCGATCTCCGAGGCTGAGGTGCTGAAGATCGTCTCGCAGATGCAGGAAGGCGTCGAAAAGCCGCGCCCGAAGGTGCAGTGGGAAGTGGGCGAGCTGGTGCGAATCAAGGAAGGCCCGTTCACCGACTTCAACGGATCGGTGGAAGACGTCAACTACGACAAGTCGAAGGTGCGCGTCGCGGTCACGATCTTCGGGCGGGCGACGCCCGTGGAGCTCGACTTCGCCCAGGTCGAGAAGGTTTGATTCACTAAACGAGGAGCTGCGCGGGCTTCGGCCCGCAGGCGCTTGAACTCGAAAGGAGCCATTCATGGCAAAGAAGATCGTCGGCTTGATCAAGCTGCAAGTCCCGGCCGGTAAGGCGAACCCGTCGCCCCCGATCGGCCCCGCCCTCGGTCAGCGCGGGCTCAACATCATGGAGTTCTGCAAGGCCTTCAACGCCCAGACTCAGGGCATGGAGCCCGGGCTCGTGCTGCCGGTGGTAATCACCGCCTTCGCCGACAAGTCGTTCACCTTCATCCTGAAGACGCCGCCGGCGTCGGTGCTGATCAAGAAAGCGCTGAAGCTGGAGAAGGGCTCGGCCAAGCCGCACCTCGACAAGGTCGGCAAGCTGACGCGCGGCCAAGTCGAGGAGATCGCCAAGGCCAAGCAGCGTGACCTGACCGGCGCCGACCTCGAGGCCGCCGTCCGCACCGTGGCCGGCACCGCCCGTTCGATGGGCATCACCGTGGAAGGAGTGGTCTGACCATGGCCAGCGAGAGCAACAGCAAGGCCGACGGCAGGCTGACCAGGCGGCAGAAAGCCATGAAGGGCAAGGTCGACTCGACCAAGCTCTACCCGCTCGACAGCGCGCTCGCGCTCGTCAAGGAGTGCGCGACCGCGAAGTTCGACGAGTCGATCGACGTCGCAGTGCAGCTCGGCATCGACGCCAAGAAATCCGACCAGGTCGTGCGCGGCGCGGTCGTCATGCCCGGCGGCACCGGCAAGACCAAGCGTGTGGCGGTGTTCGCCCAGGGCGCCAAGGCCGACGAGGCGCGGGCCGCCGGCGCGGACATCGTCGGCATGGAAGACCTCGCCGCCGAGATCAAGGGCGGCAAGATGGACTTCGACATCGTCATCGCCTCGCCGGACACGATGCGGGTCGTCGGCACGCTCGGCCAGATCCTGGGGCCGCGTGGCCTGATGCCGAACCCGAAGGTCGGCACGGTCACGCCCGACGTCGCGCAGGCGGTGCGCAACGCCAAGGCTGGCCAGGTGCAGTTCCGGGTCGACAAGGCCGGCATCATCCACGCGACGATCGGCCGTCGCTCGTTCGAGTCCGACAAGCTGGTCGCCAACCTGCGCGCGCTGATCGAGGCGCTCAACAAGGCCAAGCCGCCGTCGAGCAAGGGGATCTACCTGCGCAAGGTGGCGCTGTCGTCGACGATGGGTGCCGGCGCCCGGGTCGACGTGGCGACGATCAACGCGGCGCCGACCGCCGCCTGAGGCTGCGCAAAAGGCAGAAGTTCGAGATGGTGGGCCTCGGCCGCCGGGCAACCGGCAGTCGCGGGCCATCGAAGACCGCTGGTGCGGCCCGTCCGGGCTGCTTAATGGCCAGCGCAGATGGCGGTCCCGTCGAAAGGATTCGAGATCCGTTCGAAAGGTCGCTGAACGTGGCGTGTCCCGAGGCCGATGGCGGCCGGGCACATGATGAGAGGAGCAGACCTTGAGTCTCAATCGCAACGAGAAACAGACCGTGGTGACGGACGTGGC
>NZ_JANODC010000418.1:0-6551 GCF_031412495.1 Rhizobacter sp.
CGCGGTCGTGCTGTTCGGGCTGCCGGGGCTGAACCTCATCGTCAGCCGGATGTTCACGCTGATGGGCAACTACGTGCTCGTCTCGGTGCCGCTGTTCATCTTCATGGCCTGCATCCTCGAGCGCGCCGGCATCGCCGAGGCTATCTTCCGCGCCGTGCACGTCTGGGCCGGGCGGCTGCGCGGCGGCCTGGCCGTCGCCGTCATCATCTCGTGCGCCCTGATGGCGGCGATGGTCGGCGTGATCGGCGCCGAGATCGTCACCATGGGCGTCGTCGCCCTGCCGGCGATGCTCGAGAAGAAGTACAAGAAGGACCTGGCGCTCGGCTGCATCTGCGCCGGCGGCGGGCTGGCGACGCTGATCCCGCCGAGCGTCGTCTTCATCATGTTCGGCCTCACCGCGGGCGTCTCGATCGGCCAGCTCTACATGGCCGGCGTGATCCCCGGCCTGATGCTCGCCGGCATGTACATCGTCTACATCATCGTCCGCTGCAAGCTGCAGCCGGATCTGGCGCCGCCGGCCTCGGCCGAGGACCTGGCGATGCCGCTGCGCGAGAAGCTGGCCCTGCTCAAGGAGCTGATCCTGCCCGGGCTGGTCGCCTTCAGCGTTCTCGGCTCGCTCTACATGGGCTGGGCGACGCCGACGGAGGCGGCCGGCGTCGGCGTCGCCGGCGCCGTGCTCGCCGCCGCCTGGAACCGCAAGCTCAGCTGGAAAAGCATCCGCGCGGCCGTCGAGGACACGACCAAGGTCACGGCGATGCTTTACTGGCTCTTCTTCGGCTCGTCGGCCCTGATCGGCGTCTACACGCTCGCCGGCGGCACCAAGCTGATCCAGGACGCCATGACCGGCCTGCCCGTCGGCCCGATGGGCGTGATCATCATCATGATGCTGATCTGGATCGTGCTCGGCTGTTTCATCGACTGGATCGGCATCCTGCTGCTGACCGCGCCGATCTTCGTGCCTGTGGCAGCGACGCTCGGCTTCGACCTCGTCTGGCTCGGCGTCCTCTTCTGCATGAACATGCAGATCTCCTACATCTCGCCGCCGTTCGGGCCGGCCGCCTTCTACCTGAAGGGCGTGGTGCCCCCGGACATTTCGCTCGGCGACATCTTCCGCTCGATCTGGCCATACATGGGCCTGCAGATCCTCGCGCTCGGCCTGGTGATCGCGTTTCCGCAGATCGCCCTGTGGCTGCCGAGCACGATGGCGAAGTAGGCCGCGCTCGCATGGAACGCCGGCTGCACGAGCTGGTCGACGTGATGCGGGTTCCCGTGAGCGGCGACCCCGGTATCGCGGTGCTGCCGGTCGGCCCGGCCCCAGCGAGCGAGGCCGTCCCATGCGAGGTCCTGGTCGTCGGCGGCGGCATGGGCGGCGTCGCGGCCGCCCTGGCCGCGGCGCGGCGCGGCTGCCGCACCTGCCTGCTCGAGGAGACCGACTGGCTCGGCGGCCAGCTCAGCGCCCAGGGCGTTTCGGCGCTCGACGAGCACGAGCACATCGAGACCTTCGGCGGCACCGCCTCGTACCAGGCGCTTCGTGCGCGCCTGCGCGACCGTTACCGGCCACTCGCCGGCGCGGCGGGCACCGCGCCCGACTTCAACCCGGGCGCCTGCTGGGTGAGCCGCCTCGCCTTCGAGCCGCGCGCCGGAGCCGAGGCGATGCAGGCGATCCTCGCGCCGCACGTGGCCAGCGGCGCCCTCACCGTTCACCTGCGCACGAAGACGATCGCGGTCGACGCCACCGCCGACCGCATCCGCTCGCTCACGGCGATGAACCTGGACGACGGCAACCGCCTGCGCTTCGAGCCGGTGATCGTCGTCGACGCCACCGAGCTCGGCGACGTGCTGCCGCTGGCCCGCGCCGAGTACCGTGTCGGCGCGGAGTCGGTGGCCGATACCGGCGAGGCGCACGCGCAGCTGCTCGAGGCCAAGGCGCAGTGCGTGCAGAGCTTCACCTACCCGTTCGCCGCAGAGCGCCGCCCGATGGGCGAGACGCACACGATCGCGGAGCCGGAAAAGTACCGCCACTACCGGGACACGCAGCCCTACAGCCTGACCATCGACGTGCACGGCGGCGAGATCTACGGCGAAGAGAGCGGCCGCCTCGCCTACAGGCTGTACGAGCGCATGCCCGGCACCAAGGGCGGTCTCTGGGACTATCGCCGCCTGCTTGCCGGTGCGCACTTCGGCCCGGCGCTGCCGAACGACCTGACGCTGTTCAACTGGCCGGGCAACGACTACCGCGACCGCTCGATCATCGACCGGCCGGCGCACGACGTCGCCGCCGCGCTGCAGGATGCCAAGCGCGTGAGCCTCGGCTTCCTGCACTGGCTGCAGACCGAGGCCCCGGCCGAGGGCACGCGGCACGGCGCCCCCGAGCTGATGCTGCGCCCCGATGTCATGGGCAGCGCCGACGGCCTGGCCAAGCATCCCTATATCCGGGAGTCACGCCGCATCGTGGCGCTGAAGACGGTGCTCGAGCAGGAGGTGTCGACGCAGTTCCAGCCCGGCCCGTTCGCTGCGCCGTTTGCCGACTCGGTCGGCATCGGCTGGTATCCCATCGACATCCACCGCTCGGGCGACGAAGACCTGGGCCTGAGCTGTCGCACGCGGCCGTTCCAGATTCCGCTCGGCGCCCTGCTGCCGGTGCGCATCGCCAATCTCGTCGCTGCCGCCAAGAACATCGGCACCACGCACCTGACCAACGGCTGCTACCGCCTGCATCCGGTCGAATGGAACATCGGCGAAGCGGCCGGAGCCGTCGCCGCCGACGCGGTCCGGCGCCGCATCACGCCGGCGGCGCTGCGGGCGACGGGCCTGGCTTCCTTCCAGCGCAGCCTGCGCAATGACGGCGTGCCGCTCGCCTGGAGCGACGGCTTGCCTGCATGAGCATGACCATCGAACACCACCGCGAGCAGCTCGACGAGGTCGAGCTGCACTACGCCGCCCTCGGCTGCGGCGAGCCGGTCGTCCTGCTGCACGGCTGGCCCTCCACCTGGTACGAGTGGCGGCACGTGATGGCGCTGCTCGGCGCGCGGCACCGCGTGATCGCGCCCGACCTGCGCGGCCTCGGCGACAGCTCGCGCCCGGCCGCCGGCTACGACAAGAAGACGATCGCCGCCGACCTCTGGCAGCTGCTCGGCGAGCGGCTCGGCCTGCGCCGCTGGCACCTCGTCGGCCATGACTGGGGCGGGCCGGTCGCCTTCGCCCTGGCGGCAGCGCACCCCGAGGCGATCGCCACCCTCTCGATCGTCGACGTGACGCTGCCCGGCATCGGCCCCGACATCTCGCAAGGCGGCAAGCGCTGGCACCACGCCTTCCACATGACCCCCGACCTGCCCGAGGCGCTGGTGCGCGGGCGCGAGCGCGCCTACCTCGGCTGGTTCTACGAGGCGTTCTCCTGGCAACGCGGCGTGTTCGCGGCGGCCGATCTCGACGAGTACCTGCGCACCTACACGCAGCCCGGGGCCCTCGAGGCGGGGTTCGCCTTCTACCGCAACATCCCGCGCGACGCCGCCGACAACCGTGCCCTGCTCGAGGGCGGCCTGCGCCTGCGCATGCCGGTGCTCGCCGTCGGCGGCGGCCGGGCCGAGGCGCGCGGCCGCGGTAGCGAGCCGGAGCAGTCGCTCGCCCTCGTCGCCGACGACGTCACCGGCGCCGTGGTGGCGGACAGCGGCCACTTCGTTCCCGAAGAGCGACCGGCCGAGCTCGCCGAGCTCCTGCTCGCGCACTTCCGGCGCGCCTGAGCCGACTGGCCGTCGGCCCGCGGCTCTGCGCCCTCAGCGGCTGCGCCCGAAGGCGCGCATTCCCGCGAACCGCGCCCGTGCGCCGAGGCGCTCCTCGATGCGCAGGGCCTCGTTCCACTTGGCCATGCGCTCGCCGCGCGCGAAGGAGCCGACCTTCAGCTGGCCGACGTGCCAGCCGAGCGCCAGGTGGACGATGGTGGTGTCCTCGGTCTCGCCCGACCTCGCCGAGACGATGCCGGCGTAGCCGAGCGACTGCGCCGTGCGCCAGGCCTCGAGCGTCTCGGTGAGGGTGCCGCGCTGGTTCGGCTTCAGCAGCACGGTGTTCGCCGCGCCTGCGGCGGCGGCCTGGCGGACGAGCGCTGCGTCCGAGACCAGGAAGTCGTCGCCGACGATCTGCAGCCCGGACCCGGCGGCGCGCGTGAAGCGGGCGAAGGCGTCGGCGTCGTCCTCGGCGAGCGGGTCCTCGATCGAGACGATCGGGTAGCGGTCGATCCAGCGCAGCAGCAGCTCGATCAAGCCGTCGGCATCGAGCTCGCGCGCTTCCAGGCCCAGCCGGTAGCGCCCGCCGCTGCCGAATTCGGAGGCGGCGACGTCGAGGGCGATCGCCACCTGCTCGCCCGGCACGAAGCCGGCCCGCTCGATCGCCTCGACGAGACGGTCGAGCGCTTCCTCGTTGGTGGCGAAGTCGGGCCACCAGCCGCCTTCGTCGGCGATGCCGAAGTGCGATCCGCGCTCGTGCATCAGGACGCCGGCGCAGCGATAGACCTCGGCCGTCCATTCCAGCGCCTCGGCGAAGCGGGTAGCGCCGGGGCAGACGACCATGAAGTCCTGGATGTCCACGCGGCGGTTGGCATGCGCTCCGCCGCCGAAGATCTGGATCTGCGGCATCGGCAGCAGCGTGGCGTCGGCGCCGCCGAAGTACGCGTGCAGCGGCAGGTGCAGCGACGCCGCGGCGGCGTGCGCGACGGCCATCGACACGGCGAGGGTCGCGTTGGCGCCGAGCCGCGTCTTCCCGGGCGTGCCGTCGAGGGCGACGAGGCATCGATCCAGGCCCGCCTGGTCGTCGGCCGGAAGACCGATCACGGCACGGGCGATCTCGCCGTCGACGTGGGCGACGGCACGCGTGACGTCGAGGCCGCCGAACGCGGCGCCGCCGTCGCGCAGCTCGTGCGCCTCGCGCGAACCCTTAGACGCGCCGGCCGGGCTGATGGCGCGGCCGATGGCGCCGTCTTCCAGGGCGACCTCGGCTTCCACCGTCGGCCGGCCGCGGCTGTCCCAGACGCGGCGGCCGTGCACCGAGCGGATCTCGGTCGAGCTCATGTGCAAAGCTCCCGTTGCCAAGCCGCCTTCACCTCGCCGAGTCGCTGCACCGGCGCCTGCAGCAGCGCGCGCGCGACGCGCCGCACCGTGTCGCGCGACGCGTCGTCGGCGAGGTACTCGACGGGCGACTTGCCGTCGACGCGGGCGAGAAGGAGCCCAGGCAGGAGCGCGGCGGCACGGCCTTCCAGGGCCGGCGCCGGTTCCCAGCCGACGCCTGCCAGGTACGCCGCGGCGAGCGCGTCGAAGCTGTCGAGGAAGCCGCGCGTCGCGGCCGGGGTCCACAGGCACTTGAGGAGCAGGTGGTTGAGGCAGAAGGCGAGGTCGAAGGCCGGGTCGCCCCACCAGGCGCACTCGGCGTCGAGCAGCACCGGCCCGTCCGGACCCAGGAGGATGTTCTTCGGGCTGACGTCGCCATGGACCAGGGCCAGCCGCGTCGATCGCGTGACCTCGACCAGCCGCTCGAGTGCAGGCGCGACATCGGCGTGGCGCGCGGCCGCCGCCAGCAGGTACGGCTCGAGGCGGATGTCGAAGAAGATGGCGTCGGTGTCGAAGTCCGCTGCCAGCTGCGGCCGCGCCGCCGAGAAGGCGTGGATCCGGGCCAGGACGCGGCCCACGGCCGCAGCGACCGCGGGCTCGGCCCGGCCCTCGCGCAGGGCCTGCTTCCACAAGGCGTAGCGATCGGGCGGCAGCCAGCTCATGACGAGCACGCCGAGCGCGGGATGCTGGCCGAGCACCTCGGGCGTGCAGCCCGGCGCCGCCTCGCCGGCGACCCTCATCCAGCGGGCCTCGTAGAGATTGCGCTCGATCGGCGCGCGCCAGTCAGCGGCGACGCGCAGGCGGGCGAGCGCGCGCTTGGCGCAGACCGCCCCTCGCGTCGTGTCGTCGATGCGCCAGATGTCCGATGAGACGCCGCCGGTGAGCGGCACGCCCGTCAGCGGCTGCGGCCCGGCGAGGCCGAGCTCGCGCAGGGCCTGCGCGAACGCGGCGGGCACCTCGGCCCGCGGCGCCGCGACCGCCGACGCGTCAGCGCTCGCCATGGCCCGCCTCCACCAGCTTGACCAGCGCGTACAGGGCCTGGTTGGCGGGCGTCGGCACGCCGAGCTCGCGGCCGCGTCGAACGACGAAGCCGTTGAGGTGCTCGATCTCGCTGGGCTTGCGCCGGGCCATGTCCTGCGCCGTCGACGAGCGCTGGCCCGGCATGGCGGCGGCGATCTGCTGCATCGCATCGAGCGACGGGGCGAGGCGCAGGTCGACGCCCTCGGCCGCCGCGAGCGCGACGACCTCGCCGACCACCGCGTGCTGCAGGTCGCGAACCGACGGCAGCGCCGCCAGGTCGGCATACGTGGCCTGCGCGATGCCGGAAATCGCGTTGTAGGCGCAGTTCACCATCAGCTTGGACCACAGCTCGGCCATCACGTCGGGCGAGATGCGGACCGGCACGCCGGCCGAGGCGAAGAAGTCGACGAGGTCCTGCAGACGACGCGCGACCGC
>NZ_JANODC010000419.1:0-1736 GCF_031412495.1 Rhizobacter sp.
GGCGGCGCCTGCCCGCACGGCGGCGGCGCGTTCTCGGGCAAGGATCCGACCAAGGTCGACCGCTCGGCCGCCTACGCCGCGCGCTACGTCGCCAAGAACATCGTCGCCGCCGGCTTGGCCCGGCAATGCCAGATCCAGGTGGCCTACGCGATCGGCGTGGCGCGGCCGATGAACGTGACGGTGTACACCGAAGGCACCGGCGTGATCAGCGACGAAAAGATCGAGGCCCTGGTGGCCGAGCACTTCGATCTGCGGCCCAAGGGCATCATCCAGATGCTCGACCTGCTGCGGCCGATCTACGAGAAGACCGCGGCGTACGGCCACTTCGGCCGCGAGGAGCCGGAGTTCACGTGGGAGCGGACCGACAAGGCAGCCGCGCTGCGTGCAGCGGCTGGCCTTTAAGGCCAGCGGTCGCGCGAGCGACCCGGCTGCTTTGCGGCGAGGCTCACATCGCGCCGCGATGTGAAGGCGCGCAGCGCCGGCCGGAGCCACAAGGCCAAGGTGCTGCGGGCTGCTGCGGGGCTGTAGGCCCTTCAGCGTTCGTCGAACCCCGCCTCCTTCTGCCCCCGCAGCGCGAGCAACTCGACGACGTCATCGACTTCGTCGTAGCGGTACAGCGCCACGTAGCCACGATTGCCTCGCCCGATCACCAGCTCACGGCGGGTGGGGCGGGACTTGCGCCCGATCAGAGGGTGGCGCTCCAGGATCCGCAGCGCCTCGAACACCTCGTCGAGCCGCTCGCCGATGCGAACCGCGTCGTGCGCGGCCAGATGCTCGGCGATGCAAGCGACGTCTTCGGCCAACCGGTGGGCATACCGGACCGTCGTCACCCCGGCTTCAGTCCGTGCGCCGCAGCGACGCCCGCATACGGGCCTGTTCCTGCGGCGTCATCCTGCGCGGCTTGGGAGACTCGGGCTGCTCGCCTCGCGCTAGCGCGGCGGCGTAGGCGCGCAGGTCGTCGTGGGTCAAGAACTCGCCGGACCGCGCCATTTCCTTCAAGCGCCGCGTGGCTTCAGCCTCGAACGACTGTTGCCGCTCGAGTCGTTCGGCAGCCTCGGCGATGGCATCGAGCATGAACGCGTGCGCGGTCGAACCCCGCGCCGCCGCCAGGCGCTCCACCCGAGCTTTCAGGCGGTCGGGCAATCGAACGGTTGTCGTGCTCATGTGCAGGCTCCCATCGGATGAGAACAGCGTAGCACATATGTGCTACACCTCGCCGTCACACCGATGCAGCGCGTTCGTTGAGGCCGAAGGCGGGGCTGTCGGTACCCCATTTGTGGACGAATTCAGACTTCAGGCCTCTTTCTTAAAACAACCCGACGATCCGCCCGTCGTCGTCGACATCGATCGCTGCCGACGACGGCACTTTCGGCAGGCCTGGCATCGTCATGATCTCGCCGCACACCAGCACCACGAATTCGGCGCCTGCCGCGAGCCGTACCTCGCGGATGTTCAGCACGTGGCCGGTGGGCGCGCCGCGCAGGCTCGGGTCGGTCGAGAACGAGTACTGCGTCTTGGCGATGCACACGGGGAAGTGGCCGTAGCCACCGTCCTGCAGGCGTTGCAGCTGCGCCCGGACCTTCGCGTCGGCGCTCACGCTGTCGGCGCCATAGATCTTGCGCGCGATGGCTTCCGCCTTCTGCCACAGGGTGTCGCTGTCGGCGTAGACGAAGCGCAGCGTCGGCGTGTGCGTTTCGACGACGCGCACCACCTCGCGCGCCAGCGCCTCGGCACCC
>NZ_JANODC010000420.1:0-1629 GCF_031412495.1 Rhizobacter sp.
CGCCAGCAAGCACTTGGCCGGCGTCGGCGTCGCCTTCTACCTGCTGCTCGCGCTGCGCGCCGTGCTGCGCGAGCAGGGCGCGTTCGCCGTCGCCGACCAGCCGCGCCTCGACGCCCTGCTCGACCTCGTCGCCCTCGGCACGGTGGCCGACGTCGTCCGCCTCGATCGCAACAACCGCTGTCTGGTCGCGCAAGGGCTGAAGCGCATCCGCGCCGGCCGCATGCAGCCCGGGGTGGCGGCGCTGTTCGCGGTCGCCGGCCGCGACCCGCGGCAGGCGAGCGCGGCGGACTTCGGCTTCTCGATCGGGCCGCGCCTGAACGCAGCCGGGCGCCTCTCGGACATGAAGCTCGGCATCGAGTGCCTGCTCACCGACGACGTGGCGCGGGCGCACGAGCTGGCGGGGCTGCTCGACGCCATGAACGTCGAGCGGCGCAGCCTCGAGGCGGGCATGCGCGACGAGGCCGACGCGCAGGTCGACCGGGCCGTGGCGCTGGTGGGCAGCGTCGATGCGGCCGTCGCGGTGTTCGATGCGTCCTTCCACGAGGGCATCGTCGGCATCATCGCCTCGCGCCTGAAGGATCGCCTGCACCGGCCGGTGTTCGTCTTCGCGCTCGGGCAGGACGGGTCGTTGAAGGGATCGGGCCGCTCGATCGACGGCTTTCATCTGCGCGACGCGCTCGATCTGCTCAGCAAGCGGCAGCCGACGCTCCTCAAGCGCTTCGGCGGCCACGCGATGGCCGCCGGCTGCACCATCGCTCGCGAAGACTTCGAGGCGTTTCGCGCCGGCTGGATCGCCACCGCGCGGGAGGGACTCGGCAGCGCCGCCCTCGAGCGCACGCTCCTCAGCGACGGGCCGCTCGACCCCTTGCACTTCGACGTGGCGACGGCGCGGCTGCTCGACGCGCAGGTCTGGGGCGCCGCATTCGATGCGCCGGTCTTCTGCGACGCGGTCGAGGTCGTGTCGCAGCGGCTCGTCGCCGAGAAGCACCTGAAGCTCACGGTGAAGGTCGGCGGGGTGCAGCGCGAAGCGATCTGGTTCGGCCGCAGCGAGCCGGTCGGCGCACGCGTGCGGCTCGCCTGGCGCCTCGGCCTCGACGCCTACAACGGGGTCGAGCGCGTGCAGATGGTCGTCGTCGGCAGCGAGTAGCACGCCGGCCCCCGAGTGCCGACCGGAGCCCTGCCGGGCACGCGCGCAGGGCGCGCCACTATGATGCGTCGAGACCTGCCTGCGATGAACGCCGACCTGCACTGCCACTCCAACGTCTCCGACGGCACGCTCGAGCCCGAGGCGCTGGCGGCACGCGCGAAGGCGAACGGGGTCGAGCTCTGGGCCCTCACCGACCACGACGAGCTCGGCGGCCAGGCGCGGGCGCGGGCCGCGGCCCGCGCCGTGGCCCTGCCCTACCTCACCGGCACCGAGATCTCCGTGACCTTCGCCGACGTCACCGTGCATATCGTCGGCCTCGGCTTCGACGCCGACGACGAGGCCCTGCGCGCGGGCCTGGCGGCGACGCGCGGCGGCCGCGAGCAGCGCGCCCGCGAGATGGCCGGCGAGCTGGCCAAGGTCGGCCTCCCGGGCGCCTACGAAGGCGCGCTAAAGTACGTCGGCAACCCCGACCTGATCTCGCG
>NZ_JANODC010000421.1:0-13683 GCF_031412495.1 Rhizobacter sp.
GCACGGCAAGCTGCCCTGGCGCGACCTGTTCCAGCCGGCGATCGCCCTGGCCACGAACGGCTTCCCGATCGGCGGCCGGCTGGCCGCGGCTCTCGAGGTTTCGCGCAGCAGCCTGCTCGCCGACGCCGAAGCGACCCGCACCTACTTTCACCCCGACCGGACCGCGAAGGTGCTCGGCACCAAGCTCGCGATCCCGGCCTACGCGGCGACGCTGGCGGCGATCGCCGACCAGGGCGCGGACGCCTTCTATACGGGGACCATCGCGCAGGCCATCGTCGAGAAGATCAACGTCACGGCGCACGCGCAGACGGGCGCGGCGATCACCCCGGGCAAGACCACGCCGGCCGATCTCGCCGGCTACCGGGCCAGGAAGCGGGACCCGGTCTGCACCACCTACCGCGCGTACTGGGTCTGCGGGATGTCGCCGCCTTCGTCTGGCGGCCTGGCGGTCGCGCAGACGCTCGGCATCCTCGAGAACTTCGACCTCGGCCGGCTGGCGCCGGTCGCGCCGGGCGTCGAGGGCGGCAAGCCGCAGGCGCAGGCCGTGCACCTGGTCAGCGAGGCCGAGCGCCTGGCGTACGCCGACCGCAACAGGTACGTCGCCGACACCGACTTCGTGCCGCTGCCGGGCGGCAGCCACGAGGCGATGACGGACAAGGCCTACCTGCGCAGTCGCGCCGACCAGATCAGCCCGGCGGCGTCGATGGGCACCGCGCAGCCCGGCAACCTGGGCTCGCTGCCGAGGGGCACCAGCGCCGGATCGACCGGGGCCGGGACGACGCACTTCACCATCGTCGATCCCGCCGGGAACGTGGTCTCGATGACGTCGACGGTCGAGAGCGGCTTCGGCTCGTTCCACATGACCGGGGGCTTCATCCTCAACAACCAGCTGACCGACTTCGACGTCGCGCCGACCGATGCCGAGGGCCAGCCGATCGCCAACCGGGTGGCGCCGCTGAAGCGGCCGCGCAGCTCGATGGCGCCGACCCTCGTCTTCAGGAAGAACGCCGACGGCAGCCGCGGCGCCTTCCACATGGGCACCGGCTCGCCCGGCGGCGGCGCGATCATCCAGTACGTCGTCAAGACGCTGGTCGGCGTGCTCGACTGGAACCTCGACGCGCAGCAGGCGACCTCGATGGTCGACTTCGGCGCCGCGAACAGCCCGACGACGAACGTGGGCGGCGAGCACCCGAACGTGAACGCCGCGAACAGCGGCGGCGCCGATCCGCTCGTCACCGGCCTGCGCGCCCTCGGCCACACGGTGTCGGTCGGCGCCCAGTCGAGCGGGATCGGCACCGTCGTCCGCGTCCGGGCCCACGGCGCGCCGGCGCTGCAGGGCGGGGCCGACCCGCGCCGCGAGGGGCTGGTGCTCGGCGACGCGATCGCGCCCTGAAGCCCGGGAGGGACCGCAGGCGCCTCAGGCGCTCGTCGACAGGCCGCGGAGCGCGCCCTCGGCCGCGTCCACGGCCTGGGCGACGATCCGCGCCTTCCACTCGTCGGTGTCGGTGTAGAAGGCGTCGCGCACCTGCTTCTTGATGGCGCGGCGGGTCGCGTCGTCGGCCTCGGGGTGGTTCTGCAGCCATTGGTCGGCGCACAGCGCCAGTTGCACCTCGGCCTGCGGGAGGGTGCCGTACTCGAGCGCGATCCCGGTGTACTCGGCCTGCGGGCATTCCTCGTAGGCCGAATTGAACATCAGCCCGGTGAGGACGGCCGAGGTCGACGAGCCGTCGTAGAACGAGGTCACGTCGCCCCACCAGGCGCGGGCTCTCGCCAGCGCGGCGGCGTCGTCGCGGCAGGCGAAGATGCGCTCGCCGTGCCCGCTCGGGCCGAGCCCGGTGTGGAGATCGATCCAGGCGAGCCGCCGGCAACGCGAGCCGTGCGTGCGCAGCACGTGGCGCAGCGTCTCGTGGCTCCAGGTCGGCGCAGTGCCGCCGTAGAAGAGGCCGTCCGGGTGGTTGTACTGGCCGCCGGAGACCGCCTGCTGGAGGGCTTTCTCGCCGTGCGCCGTGACGTAGGCGTCGAGCCGCGCGCGCGTGGCCGGGTCCGGCGGCCACGAGGCGGGCACGAAGGCATCGGCGAGCTCGTCGTAGCCGGCGTTCGTGGGCGCCGGCAGGGCGAAGTCGCGGAAGTTGCGGTTCAGGTCGACGTTCTCGTGCGTCGTCCGCCGCCACCACGAGAAGCCCCAGGGATTGAGCGCATGGATGTAGAGCACGGCGACGCCCGCGGCCGCCGCTGCATCGTGCCATCCGCCATCTCCCAGCAGGGCCACCTGCACGCCGGAGCCGCAGAAGCCCTCGAGGCCGTGGCAGGCGCTGCTGACGACGAGCACGGCCTGCGCATCCCGGGGCCCGTCGCGCGCCACGTCCATGCCCAGCATCTCCCCGTCCTGACCGAGCAGCGGGTGGACATGGGTGTCGACGCCGAGGCCGCGCGAGCGGGCCGCGGCGAAGAACTTGTCGCGCGCCTCGGCGTAGGTCTGCGCGAAATGGGCGGCGACGCCCGCTTCCCGCACCGGCGCCCGCACCGGCCTGGGAACGGCGCGGCGTTCGCCGGGCGCGTCGCTCACCGCGGCGTCGCCAGCCAGGCTTCGGCCAGGCGGACCCAGAGCGTGCCGCCGAGGGGGATCAGCTCGTCGTTGAAGTCGTAGCTCGGGTTGTGCAGCATGCAGGGCCCCATGCCGTGGCCGCTCTCGCGGTGCGTGCCGTCGCCGTTGCCGATCAGGAAGTAGCAGCCGGGCTTCTCCTGCAGGTAGTAGCTGAAGTCCTCGGCGCCCATCGTCGGCTCGAACTCGATGACGTTGGCGGCGCCCACCATGTCGGTCATCACGCGGCGGGCGAACTCGGTCTCCGCCGGGTGGTTGATCGTCGGGGGGTAGTTGCGCTTGAACTCGAACTCGCACGACGCGCCGAAGGCGGCGCAGGTGTGCTCGGCGACCTCCTGCATGCGCTGCTCGATGAGGTCGAGCACCTCGAGCGTGAAGGTGCGCACCGTGCCCTGCATCTCGCAGCTGTCGGGGACGACGTTGGTGGCCTCGCCGGTGTGGATCATGGTCACCGAGATCACGCCGGCGTCGATCGGCCGCTTGTTGCGGCTGATGATGGTCTGGAAGGCGTTGACGATCTGGCACGCCACCGGCACCGGGTCGATGCCGTTGTGCGGCATCGCCGCATGCGATCCCCTGCCGTGGATGACGATCCGGAACTCGTTGCTCGAGGCGAACGCCGGACCCGACTTGAGCGCGAACTGGCCTGCCTTCAGGCCGGGCCAGTTGTGCGCGCCGAACACCGCCTCCATCGGGAACTTCTCGAACAGGCCGTCCTTCATCATCTCGCGCGCGCCGCCGCCGCCTTCTTCGGCCGGCTGGAAGATGAGGTGGACGGTGCCGTCGAAGTTGCGGTGCTTCGACAGGTGCTTGGCGGCGGCGAGCAGCATCGCCGTGTGGCCGTCGTGGCCGCAGGCGTGCATCTTGCCGGCGTGCGTGCTCTTGTGCGCGAAGGTGTTGAACTCGGTGATCGGCAGGGCGTCCATGTCGGCGCGCAGGCCGACCGCGCGCGTGCTCGTGCCGTTCCTGATGCTCGCCACGATGCCGGTGGTGCCGAGGCCGCGGTGGACGGGGATGCCCCAGGCGGTGAGCTGCTCGGCGACGAGGTCCGACGTGCGCCGCTCCTCGAAGCAGAGCTCGGGGTGGGCGTGGATGTCGCGGCGCAGGGCGGTGATCTGGGCGGCGTCGGCGAGGATGGATTCGATGACTTGCATGGGGCGCTCCGATGTCGGCCGAGTTTATCGCCTGACCCCGCTCCTCGCAGGTGCTGTGCCATAGTTTGGCCATGAGCTCGAAGCTGGTCCGCGCCGCCTGCCCGCACGACTGTCCGGACACCTGCGCGATGTGGGTCACGGTCGAGGACGGTCGAGCCGTCAAGGTGCACGGCGACCCCGATCACCCCACCACCCACGGCGCGCTCTGCACCAAGGTCTCGCGCTACCCCGAGCGCACCTACCACCCCGAGCGCGTGCTGCATCCGCTGCGCCGCATCGGCCCGAAAGGAAGCGGTGCCTTCGAGCGCGTGAGCTGGGACGCCGCGCTGACCGAGATCGCCGCGCGCCTGAAGGCGATCGCCGGCCCCGACGGCACCAACGCGGAAGCCATCGTCCCCTACAGCTACGCCGGGACGATGGGACTGGTGCAGGGCGAAAGCATGGCCGGGCGCTTCTTCCACACCCTCGGCGCCTCGCTGCTCGACCGCACGATCTGCTCCTCGGCCGGCGGCGACGCGGTCGCCGCGACATACGGCGCCAAGGTGGGCATGCACGTCGAGCACTACGCCGAGAGCCGGCTCATCGTCATCTGGGGCAGCAACTCGATCACTTCGAACCTGCACTTCTGGACCTACGCGCAGGCGGCCAAGCGCGCCGGCGCCAAGCTCGTCTGCATCGACCCGCGCCGCACCGACACGGCCGAACGCTGCCACGAGCACATCGCGCTGCTGCCCGGCACCGACGGCGCCCTCGCGCTCGGCCTGATGCACCAGCTGATCGCCGACGGTGCCCTCGACCAGGACTACATCGATCGGCATACCGAAGGCTGGCCGGCGCTGCGCGAGCGGGCCCTGCATTGGCCGCCGGAGCGCGTCGCCGCGGTCTGCGGCATCGAGGCGGCGCAGGTGCGCGCGCTGGCCCGCGACTACGGGACGATCCGGCCGGCGGCGATCCGCCTCAACTACGGCATGCAGCGCGTGCGCGGCGGCGGCAACGCGGCGCGCCTGATTGCCATCCTGCCCTGCCTCGTCGGCGCCTGGCGGCATCGCGCCGGCGGCATGCTGCTGTCGAGCTCGGGCTGGTTCGCACGCGCCCGCAACGACGCGGCGCTGCGCCGGCCCGACCTCCTCGGTGCGCGCCGGCCGCGCACCATCAACATGAGCACGATCGGCGACGACCTGCTGCGCGAGAGCGGCGAGCTCCTCCCGGACGGCCGGCGCTTCGGGCCGAAGATCGAGGCGCTCGTGGTCTACAACAGCAACCCGGTCGCGGTGGCGCCCGGCTCGCCGCAGGTCGTCCGTGGCTTCTCGCGCGAGGATCTGTTCACCGTCGTCCTGGAGCACTTCCTGACCGACACCGCCGACCACGCCGACATCGTCCTGCCGGCGACGACGCAGCTCGAGCACCTCGACGTCCACGCCGCCTACGGACACACCTACGCCCTCGTCAACGAGGCCGCCGTGGCGCCGCTCGGCGAGACGAAGCCGAACACCCAGATCTTCCGCGAGCTCGCGGCGAGGATGGGCTTCGACGATCCCTGCTTCGCCGAGACCGACGAGGCCCTGGCGCGCCAGGCGTACCGCCCGAAGCAGGAGGGCGGCGTCGACTTCGACGAGCTGCGTGCCAAGGGCTGGGTCAAGCTCGACTTGCCCGAGGCGCCGTTCGCCCACGGCGGCTTCCCGACGCCGAGCGGCAAGTGCCTGATCGACGCGCCCGGGCTCGGGGTCCCGGACCATGTTCCCAACTACGAGTCGCCGATCGATACGCCTATGCTCGCCGCGCGCTTCCCCCTGGCCATGATCTCGCCGCCGGCGCGCAATTTCCTCAATTCGACCTTCGTCAACGTCAAGAGCCTGCGCGACATCGAAGGCGAGCCGGTGCTCGAGATCTCGGCGGCCGACGCCGGCCCGCGGCGCATCTCGAGCGGCCAGCGCGTGCGCATCTTCAACGACCGCGGCAGCATCGTCTGCAAGGCGATCGTCGGCGCGAGGGCGCGGCCCGGCGTGGTGAACGGCCTCGGCGTGTGGTGGCGCAAGCTCGGCGAGGACGGCCGCAATGTCAACGAGCTGACCCACCAGCGCCTGACCGACATCGGCCGCGCCCCCAGCTTCTACGACTGCCTCGTCGAGGTCGAGCCGGCGCCGGAACCCGCCCTGGCGTGAAGCGGGCGCTGCGAATGGCGATCTTCGCAAGCGGCGGGCTCGGCGCCACCGTGCTCGCGGCGGCCGGCGCGATCTGCCTCACCTCCGGCTGCAGCGCGCTCGGCTACTACGGGCAGGCGGCGACCGGGCATCTCAACATCGTCAACGCGGCGCGCCCGGTGTCCGATTGGCTGGCCGACCCGTCGACGCCGCCGGCCCTGAAGCAGCGCCTCGAGCTGTCGCGACGGATCCGCGACTTCGCGGTTCGCGAGCTTGGCGAGCCCGACAACGCGAGCTATCGCCGCTATGCCGACCTCGGCCGCACGGCCGCGGTGTGGAACGTCGTCGCCGCGCCCGAGCTGAGTCTGACCCTGAAGACCTGGTGCTTCGTCGTGGTCGGCTGCGTCGGCTACCGAGGCTACTACAGCGAAGCGGGGGCGGCCGCCGAGGCTGCCGAGCTGCGCGGCGCCGGCTACGAGGCGCTCGTCTACCCGGTGCCGGCGTACTCGACGCTCGGCCGGCTGCCGGGCGACTGGCTGGCCGACCCGCTGCTCAACACCTTCGTTCATTACCCGGAGGCCGACCTGGCCCGTCTCATCTTCCACGAGCTCGCACACCAGGTCGTCTACGTGCCGGGCGATACCGCGTTCAACGAGTCCTTCGCCACCGCCGTCGAGCAGATCGGCAGCGCCCGCTGGCTGGCCGGCCAGGCGAACGCGTCGACGCGTGCCGAGCAGGCGAGCGCGCAGGCGCGGCGCGCCGACTTCCGAGCCCTGACGCTGCGCTATCGCGGCGAGCTGCAGGCGCTCTATGCCAGCAGCGCCAGCGATGCAGAGAAGCGCCAGGGCAAGGCCGCGCTCTTTGCCGCCATGCGCGCCGAGCACGAGGCGATCAAGGCCGCGCGCTGGGGCGGCTACGCCGGCTACGACGCCTGGTTCGCGCGCGCCAACAACGCCGCCCTCGGCGTCCTCGCCGCCTACAACGACCTCGTGCCGCAGTTCGAGCAGCTGTTCAGGCGCGGCGGCGGCGACTTTCCGCGCTTCTACGCCGAAGTGAAGCGCCTGGCCGCGCTGCCGGCAGGCGAGCGGCGTGCCCATCTGGCGGCAGCTGCCGCCTCTACGCCCCCACCCTGAGGACGCCGACCATGGCCGACATCCACATCCACCGAACGCACGCCCTCGGGCTGGCCAAGGCCCGCAAGATGGCCTGGAAATGGGCCGAGGCCGTGGAGGAAAGGTTCGCCATGGAGTGCACGGTGATCGAAGGCGAGGACAGCGACGTCGTCGAGTTCCGGCGCGCCGGCATCGAGGGCCAGCTGCGCGTCGAGGCGACGGCCTTCGACCTCACGGCGAAGCTCGGCTTTCTGCTCGGTGCCTTCGGCGGCAAGATCGAGTCCGAGATCGAGGCCCAGCTCGACAAGCTGCTGCCGCGGGTCGCCGTCCCGGCCAAGCGCCGCAAGAAGGCCTGAACCATGGCCAGCAGCCTGCTCGCCCTCCTCGACGACGTCGCCACCATCCTCGACGACGTGTCGGTGATGACCAAGGTCGCGGCCAAGAAGACCGCCGGCGTGCTCGGCGACGACCTGGCCCTCAACGCCCAGCAGGTCTCGGGCGTCCGCGCCGAGCGCGAACTGCCCGTGGTGTGGGCGGTCGCCAAGGGCTCGATGATCAACAAGGTGATCCTCGTGCCGGCGGCGCTGCTGATCAGCGCCCTCGCGCCCTGGCTGGTGACGCCGCTGCTGATGGTGGGCGGCGCCTTTCTCTGCTACGAAGGCTTCGAGAAGCTGGCCCACCGCTTCCTGCACAGCAGGGAGGAGGACGAGGCGCACCGGCAGGAGCTGGCGCGTGCCCTGACCGATCCGGCCGTCGACCTGAGGACGGTCGAGAAGGACAAGATCAAGGGCGCCGTCCGGACCGACTTCGTGCTCTCGGCCGAGATCATCGTCATCAGCCTCGGCACCGTGTCGACGCAGCCGATCGCGACGCAGTTCGCGGTGCTGGCGAGCATCTCGGTGATCATGACCGTGGGCGTGTACGGCTTGGTCGCCGGGATCGTCAAGCTCGACGACGGCGGCCTCGCGCTCAGCCGCCGGTCCGGCGCGCTCGCGCAGAAGCTCGGACGCGCCATCCTCACCGGCGCGCCGATCCTGATGAAGACGCTCTCGGTCGTCGGCACGGCAGCGATGTTCCTCGTCGGCGGCGGCATCCTCGAGCATGGGATCCCGCCGCTGCACCATGCCGCCGAGGCCCTCGCCGCCGCCGCAGGGGACATCGCCGCGATCGGGCCGCTGCTGAAGCTGCTGACGCCGCTCGTGCTCGACGCCGTGATCGGCATCGTCGCGGGTGCGCTCGTGCTCGGCGTGGTCATGGTCGCGAAGCGGCTGTTCGGGCGCAGGCAGGTCGAGCCGGCCTGAGCCTGAGCGCGGCAGATCCCCTTCGCTGCGCTCTGGGACGGCGTGGGGCGCTAGGCGCCCCACGTCACTTCAGCGACTCGATGAGGTCGACGTATTCCTGCATCGCCTCGTCGCCGGACTTGCCGCGCAGCCCATCCCAGGCGTCCCACTTGGCCCGGCCGACCATGTCGGTGAAGCCGGGTCGCTTGCCGTCGGCATCGCCGCTCGACGCCTGCTTGTAGAGCGCATAGAGCTTCAGCAGCGTCATGTTGTCCGGCTTTTCCGGCAAGGTCTTCGACTCGGCGACGGCTTGCTCGAACTGTGCCTTGAGATCTGCCATGCATGTCTCCGTGGGGTCGGTCGTAGTGAAAGCCGCGATTGACGGGTCCGATGTTACCCAGCATCTTCACCCCCGCATGACCCCGCCCGCCGCAGCCGCCATCGAGAAGCGAGGAACGCGGTTGCCGCCCCCGCTGCGCGAGCGCATGTCGCGTGTGGACACCGCGTGGCTGCGCATGGACAACGACGTCAACCTGATGATGATCGTCGGCGTCTGGCTGCTGCAGCCGGGCATCGAGCTCGCGACGCTCTGCCGCCGGGTCGAGGACAGGCTGCTGAAGTACGGGCGCTTCCGCCAGGTCGTGTGCCACGACGCTGCCGGCGCGCACTGGAGCGACGATCCTGCGTTCGACATCCGCCACCACGTCGTCCGCGGCAAGCTCGCTCGGCGGCGCGGCCAGAGCGAGCGCGAGGCGCTGCAGGCCCGTGTCGGC
Source organism: Rhizobacter sp. (assembly GCF_031412495.1). Lineage (GTDB taxonomy): Bacteria > Pseudomonadota > Gammaproteobacteria > Burkholderiales > Burkholderiaceae_C > Schlegelella_A. The sequence goes on from NZ_JANODC010000421.1 coordinate 9,063, forward strand.
GTCCTGGCGACGACGCCGCTCGACAGCGCCCGGCCGCTCTGGCGGTTCGAGCTGATCGAGGCCTACGAGGGCGGCAGCGCCCTTGTCGCCCGCGTCCACCACTGCATCGGCGACGGCATCGCCCTGATCTCCGTGATGATGTCGATCACCGACGGCGGCGCCGAGCCGCCGAGCCGCCGGCCTCGCGCGGCCGACGAGGGCGAGGGCAGCGACTGGCTCGCCGAAGCGGTGCTGAAGCCGCTCGGCGGCCTGTCGGCGAAGGCCGCCGGGCTCTTCGAGGCTTCGATGGCGCGCTCGCTCGGGATGCTCGCCGACCCGCAGCAGGGCGTCGCCGGAACGCTGCACGGCTCCCGCCTCGGCGCCCGGGTGATGAGCGACATCGCCGCGATGGCGATGATGGCCGACGATTCGCCGACGCTGCTCAAGGGCAAGCCGTCGGGCGTCAAGCGGGTCGCCTGGGGCGAGCCGATTCCGCTCGACCGGGTCAAGTGCGTGAGCAAGGCGCTCGGCTGCTCCATCAACGACGTCCTGCTCGCCGGCGTCGCCGGTGCCATCGGCGCCTGGCTGCGCGCGCAGGGAGACGACCCCCAGGGCAAGGAGATCCGGGCCATGGTGCCGGTCAACCTGCGGCCGCTCGACGAGGCCTGGAAGCTCGGCAACCGCTTCGGCCTGGCGCCCCTGGTGCTGCCGATCGGCATCGAGAACCCGGTCGGGCGCACCTACGCCGTGCGCGCGCGCATGACGTTGCTGAAGGCGAGCTTCCAGCCGCTGCTCGCGTTCGCCGTGCTCGCCATCGCCGGCCAGATGGCCAAGCCGATCCAGGACGCGATCCTGGGCCTGTTCGCGCGCAAGTCGACGGCCGTGATGACCAACGTGCCGGGGCCGGGCGCGCCGCTCACCTTCTGCGGCTCGCTGCTGCGCCAGACGATGTTCTGGGTGCCCGCCTCGGGCGACATCGGCGTCGGCGTCAGCATGCTAACCTACGGCGGCGGCGAGCAGTTCTGCCTGAACACCGACGCCGCGATGTGCGAACGCCCGCAGGACATCGTCGACCGCTTCGAGCCGGAGTTCGAGAAACTCCTGCTGATGACGATGATGCTGCCCTGGGCCGGGCGCGTCTGAGCCGAAGCCGGCTCAGAACGTCGCCGCGGCTTCGTCGCTCGGGTTCGCCAGCGGCAGGCCCGATGCCGACGGGACCGACGTGTCCGCGCCGGTGCCCGGTTCCTTGACGTCGTGAGGGGTCGGTGCACCGATCGCCGGCGCCGCGAGGCTGCGCAAGGGCTTCGGCGTCGGCGTGGCGGGGGTCAGCGCCACCGAGGCGGCGATGAGAACCATGACCGCGCCTGCCGCGGTGGCGGCGTAGGCGCCGATCAGACGGGGGGTGTGCATGGCGGATCTCCGGCGACCGTGAGGGGTGGCGGGAAGATCCCCGCCACCGACTCGTACGAAGCCGGTCCGCCGAACCGGACAGGCCCCTCAGTCGGCGAGCTCGGCCTTGGCCATCTCCACGTCGAGCCGCTCGGTGGCGTCGAGCGCTTCGCAGGCGGCTGCCTCCTCGTACAGCCTGGTCGCTTCCTTCATGCGCTTCTCGCCCTCGAGCATGACCAGGCCGTTGGCGTACTCGACGCGGGCAATGGCCGACCCCGGATTCAGCTTCAGCGCGGCCTTGTAGCTCGCCAGGCCCGCGTCCTTGCTCGCGCCCTGCGTGCGGCCGAGCAGGGAGCCGACCTTGTCGATCACTTCGGCGTGGAAGGCACCGAGGGCGATGTGCGCGTCGGCGTGCTTCGGGGCGAGCCGGATCGTCGTCTCGAGGGCGTTCTTCACCTTGGCGCCGAGCCCCTGCGCGAGGGCCTTGCCGATGCTGATGCCCTGGCTGTAGCGGCCGAGCGCGTAGGCCATGCAGTACCAGGCATTCGCTTCCTCCGGCGCGTCGCGCGTCCGCTTCTCGGCGCGCTCGGCGACCTCGAGCAGCAGCGCCAGCCGCGTCTTCTCGCTGGCTTCCAGGTAGGTGGCGTAGATCGCCTGCGACTTGTTGGCGACGGTCATGCCGGCGCCGGCGCCGGCGACATGCGCCTTCAGGCCGGCCTCGGTGGCCTTCTGGAACTGGCCGGCATGGAACAGGGCCCAGGCGGCGAGCACCTTGTCGTCCTTGGGCAGCGGCTCGACGTCGCCGGCATGCAGCCTCGCCCACTTCTTCTTCAGCGCGGCGACGTCGTAGGTGTAGGCATCCGCATCGTGCGGGAAGGCGGTCCAACGGGCCATGGTCACTCTCCTGGAGCTTGGTAGCGGGTGGCGAGGCTGTGCAGGTGGTCCCGCCCGGCAGCGTCGAGGTACGGAAGCAGCAGGCTGAGCACGTGGAAGGCGCCGCGGAGCAAGGCGGCACCGGCCCCTTCGGGCTCCAGCGCCTTGCGCGGGTCGCGCACGTACTCGAAGCTCAGCCAGTAGGTCAGGACCACGACCATCGAGGTCGCCACCGGCCCGGCGTCGCGGGCGTCGATGCGCAGCGCCGTGCCCGCGGCGATGCCGTCGAGCACCGCCTGCACGGCCCGCGTCTTGCGCTGCAGGACGAACTGGAAACGCATCTCCAGCTTGCGGTTGTTCGAGAGCAGGTCGTTGAGGTCGCGGTACAGGAAGCGGTGGCCCCAGATCAGCTCGAACAGCATGTGGAAGAAGAGCCAGGCGTCCTCGACGTTGCGCACGTCCTCGGCGGCACGCAGCAGCTCCGTGAGGGCGGCGTCGTAGCGCTCGAACAGGCGCGTGATCAGCTCCTCCTTGGCCGGGTAGTGGTAGTAGAGGTTGCCGGGGCTGATGCCGAGCTCGTTGGAGATCAGCGTCGTCGACACGTTCGGCTCGCCGAAGCGGTTGAACAGCGCGAGCGTGGTGTCCAGGATGCGCTCGGCAGTGCGCCTCGGTTTCTTGTTCTGAGTGGCCATGGGCGGGCGTGCGATCGCCGCAATCTAGGGGGCCCGACCGGGGCTGTCCATCCGGCCGCTCCCTACAATCGCGCCCTTCACCATGCCGGCCATCGCCTTCGTCCACGTCGCCAAGACCTACCCTTCGGCCCGTGGCGACGTCCGCGCCCTCGACGATGTCAGCTTCGAGATCCAGCAGGGCGAGTTCTTCGGGCTTCTCGGCCCGAACGGCGCCGGCAAGACGACCCTGATCAGCATCCTCGCCGGCCTGGCCCGGGCGACCAGCGGCAGCGTCTCGGTGCTCGGCCACGACGTCGTCACCGATTACGCGCAGGCGCGGCGCCGTCTCGGCATCGTCCCGCAGGAGCTGGTGTTCGACCCGTTCTTCAGCGTGCGCGAGGCGCTGCGCCTGCAGAGCGGCTACTTCGGCGTGCGCGACAACGACGACTGGATCGACGAGCTGCTCCTCAACCTGGGCCTGGCCGACAAGGCCGACGCCAACATGCGCCAGCTCTCGGGCGGCATGAAGCGGCGCGTGCTGGTCGCGCAGGCGCTCGTGCACCGCCCGCCGGTGATCGTGCTCGACGAGCCGACGGCCGGGGTCGACGTCGAGCTGCGGCAGACGCTCTGGCAGTTCGTCTCGCGACTCAACACGGAAGGCCACACCGTCCTGCTGACGACGCACTACCTAGAGGAAGCCGAGGCCCTGTGCAGCCGCATCGCGATGCTGAAGCAGGGCCGCGTCGTCGCCCTCGACCGGACCACGGCGCTGCTCGCGGGCACGGCGAGCACGATGCTGCGCTTCCGGCTCGACCGGCCGCTGCCGGAGGCGCTCGCCGCGAACGCCCGCGTCACCGGCCGCACGGTGCAGATCACGGCCCACGATGCCCGCGAGGTGGAGTCCATCCTGTCGGTGCTGCACGCCGCCGGCTGCCACCCGGAGGACCTCGAGATCGGCCGCGCCGACCTCGAGGACGTGTTCATCGAGATCATGCGTGGCGAGACGCCCATGCGGGTGGCGGCGCCGTGAAGGAGGACACCGGCATCCTCGCTGGAACGAGGCCGCTGCTCTACAAGGAAGTGCTGCGCTTCTGGAAGGTCAGCTTCCAGACAGTCGCGGCGCCGGTGCTGACGGCTGTGCTCTACCTGCTGATCTTCGGCCACGTGCTCGAAGGCCGGATCACGGTCTTCGGCTCGGTCGGCTACACCAGCTTCCTGATCCCGGGACTGGTGATGATGAGCGTGCTGCAGAACGCGTTCGCCAACTCGAGCTCTTCGCTGATCCAGAGCAAGATCACCGGCAACCTCGTCTTCGTGCTCGTCACGCCGCTCTCCCACTGGGCCTGGTTCCTGGCCTACGTCGGCGCCTCGGTGGTGCGCGGCGTGGCCGTCGGCGCGGGCGTGCTGCTGGTGACGATCTGGTTCGCGCCGCTGCATGTGGCCAACCCGCTCTGGATCGCGTTCTTCACCGTCGCCGGCGCCGCGCTGATGGGGGCGCTCGGCCTGATTGCCGGGCTTTGGGCGGAGAAGTTCGACCAGATCGCCGCCTTCCAGAACTTCATCATCATGCCGATGACTTTCCTGTCGGGCGTGTTCTATTCGGTCGCGTCGCTGCCCCCGGTCTGGCGCGAGGTCAGCCACCTCAACCCCTTCTTCTACATGATCGACGGCTTCCGGCACGGCTTCTTCGGCACCAGCGACGTGTCGCC
>NZ_JANODC010000422.1:0-3847 GCF_031412495.1 Rhizobacter sp.
CGGCGGGTTGATGTTCGGGGGCTCGCCGTTGGCGAGCCGGTCGCCGCGGTAGACCCAGCACTTCACGCCGATCACGCCGTAGGTCGTCTTGGCTTCCGAGAAACCGTAGTCGATGTCGGCGCGCAACGTGTGCAGCGGCACGCGGCCTTCGCGATACCACTCGGTCCGCGCGATCTCGATGCCGTTCAGGCGCCCCGCCGACATCAGCTTGATGCCCTGCGCGCCGAGGCGCATCGCGTTCTGCATGGCGCGCTTCATGGCGCGGCGGAACATGATGCGCTTCTCGAGCTGCTGCGTGATCGAGTCGGCGATCAGCTGCGCATCGATCTCGGGCTTGCGCACTTCCTCGATGTTGACGGCGACCGGACCGCCCAGGCGGCGCGTCAGCTCGGCCTTGAGGTTCTCGATGTCCTCGCCCTTCTTGCCGATCACGACTCCCGGCCTTGCCGAAAAGATCGTGATGCGGGCGTTCTTAGCCGGCCGCTCGATCAGGATCCGGGACACCGCGGCGTTCTTCAGGCGCGTCTTCAGGTACTCGCGGACCTTCAGGTCCTCGGCGAGCATGGTCGCGAAGTTCTTGTTCGACGCATACCAGCGCGAAGACCAATTGCGCGTGACCGGCAGGCGAAAACCGGTCGGGTGAATCTTTTGTCCCATGGGGTTCCTGTCGCGATCCGTTAGTTGCCGACCGTGATGTAGATGTGCGCCGTCGGCTTGCTGATGCGGTTGCCGCGCCCCTTGGCGCGGGCCGAGAAGCGCTTCAGCGTCGCGCCCTGCTCGACGTAGATGGTCTTGATCTTCAGCTCGTCGATGTCGGCGCCATCGTTGTGCTCGGCATTGGCGATCGCCGACTCGAGTGCCTTCTTGATGATGCCGGCGGCCCGCTTCTGGGTGAAGTTCAGGATGTTGATCGCCTGGTCGACCTTCTTGCCGCGAACGAGGTCGGCCACCAGCCGGCCCTTGTCGGCCGACAGGCGAACGCCCCGAACGATAGATTTCGTTTCCATGCTGGCCATCCTTACTTCTTGTTCGCCTTCTTGTCGGCCGGGTGGCCCTTGAAGGTCCGCGTCAGCGCGAACTCGCCCAGCTTGTGACCGACCATCTGGTCCGTGATGTACACGGGGACGTGCTGCTTGCCGTTGTGCACAGCGATGGTGATGCCGATGAAGTCGGGCAGGATCGTCGAGCGGCGCGACCAGGTCTTGATCGGCTTCTTGTCCTTGGTGGCGCTCGCCTTCTCGACCTTCGCCGCGAGGTGATGGTCGATGAACGGGCCCTTCTTGAGCGAACGAGTCATGGGAGGGACCTTCTTACTTCTTGCGACGCGCGACGATCATCGTCTGCGTGCGCTTGTTGTTGCGCGTGCGGTAGCCCTTGGTGAGCGTGTTCCACGGCGAGACCGGCGCCTGGCCCTCGCCGGTGCGGCCTTCGCCGCCGCCGTGCGGGTGGTCGACCGGGTTCATGGCAACGCCCCGAACCGTCGGCCTGATGCCCTTCCAGCGCTTCGCTCCAGCCTTGCCGAAGTGGCGCAGGCTGTGCTCCTCGTTGCTGACCTCGCCGATCGTCGCGCGGCAATCGATGTGGATGCGGCGCACCTCGCCCGAGCGCATCCGCACTTGGGCGTAGGTGCCCTCGCGCGCCAGCAGCGTGCAGGCGGCGCCGGCCGAGCGGGCGATCTGCGCGCCCTTGCCGGGAAGCATCTCGATGCAATGGATGATGGAGCCGACCGGGATGTTGCGGATCGGCAGCGTGTTGCCTGCCTTGATCGGTGCCTCGGCGCCGGACAGCAGCGTCGAACCGACCTCGAGGCCCCGCGGCGCGATCACGTAACGGCGCTCGCCGTCGGCATACACCACGAGCGCGATGTGGGCGCTACGGTTCGGGTCGTACTCGATGCGCTCGACCTTCGCCGGGATGCCGTCCTTGTTGCGGACGAAATCGACGACACGGTAGTGGTGCTTGTGCCCGCCACCCTTGTGCCGCGTGGTGATGTGGCCGTTGTTGTTGCGGCCGGCGTTCTGCATCTGCGGCTCGAGCAGAGTCGCCTCGGGCCGCCCCTTGTACAGGTGCGGATGGCTGATCTTGATGACGGCGCGTCGGCCCGGCGACGTCGGCTTGACCTTGATGACGGGCATTACGCGCCCTCCCCGGAGAAGTTCAGCTCCTGGCCTTCGGCCAGGCAGACGTAGGCCTTCTTGATGTGGTCGCGTCGGCCGGTCGACTTGCCGAAGCGCTTGGTCTTGCCCTTGTGCTGGACGGTCTGCACGGAATCGACCGTGACTTTGAACATCAGCTCCACCGCGGCCTTGATCTCGGGCTTGGTGGCGTCGCGCAGGACCTTGAACAGGACCTGGTTGTGCTTCTCGGCAGCCATGGTCGCCTTCTCGCTCACGATCGGCGCGACGAGCACCTGCGCCAGGCGGCTCTCGGAATGGGCGGGCCGGGCGACCTTCACCTTGACGGTCGCCTTCCTCGCGGCGGGCTTGCGCGCGGCCTTCTTGGCGGCGGGTGCGGCCGCGTCGGCGACCGGCGCCACGGCGACCGCCTTCGCGGCCTTCACCTGCTTGGCGGCCTTGGGGGCTTTCGCGTCGTCCTTCTTCGCTTCGGGTGCCGTGCTCATGCCAGCATCTCCTTCAATTGCTCCATCGCACCCTTGGTGACGAGCACCTTCTTGTAGTGCACGAGGGCGAGCGGATCGGCGTAGCGCGGCTCGACGATCAGCACGTTGGTGAGGTTGCGCGCTGCCAACAGCAGGTTGTCGGGCATCCGGTCGGTGATCACGAGCACCGAGTCGAGTCCCATGGCCTTGAACTTCTGTGCCAGCAGCTTGGTCTTCGGCGAGTCGACGTCGAGCGACTCGACCACCGCCAGGCGGCCTTCGCGAACCAGCTGCGACAGGATCGCCGCCATGCCGGCGCGGTACATCTTCTTGTTCACCTTCTGGGTGAAGTTCTCGTCCGGGCTGTTCGGGAAGATCCGTCCGCCGCCGCGCCACAGCGGCGACGAGGTCATGCCGGCACGGGCGCGGCCGGTGCCCTTCTGGCGCCACGGCTTCTTGGTCGAGTGCTTGACCATCGCACGGTCGAGCTGGGCCCGGGTGCCGAGACGCGCATTCGCCTGGAAGGCGACGACGATCTGGTGCACGAGGGCCTCGTTGTAGTCGCGCGCGAACACGGTGTCGGGCGCCTCGACCTTCGAGGTCGACTGACCCTGGTCGTTCAGCAGTTCGATCTGCATCAGGCGGCTCCCTTCTTCGCCGGCGCTGCCGGCCTGGCCTTGACGGCCGGCCGCACGACCACGTGGCCGTTCTTCGCGCCCGGAACCGCGCCACGGACGAGCAGCAGCTGGCGCGCTTCGTCGATGCGGATCACGTCGAGGTTCTGCGTCGTCTTGGTCACGTTGCCGCGCTGGCCCGACATCTTCTTGCCCGGGAACACTCGGCCCGGGTCCTGCGCCATCGAGATCGAGCCGGGCACGTTGTGCGAGCGGCTGTTGCCGTGCGACGCACGCTGCGACTTGAAGTTGTGGCGCTTGATCGTGCCGGTGAAGCCCTTGCCGATCGAGGTGCCCTGGACGTCGACCATCTGGCCGACGGCGAAGACGCCGACCGGCACCTGCGCGCCCGGCTTGTATTCCGCAGCGACGCTGGCGGCGACACGGAATTCCCTCGTCACCTCGCCGGCGACGATCCCCGCCTTGGCCAAGTGCCCGGCCTCGGGCTTGCTGACCCGCGATGCCTTCTTCTCGCCGAAGACGACCTGAAGGGCGCTGTAGCCGTCGCTCTCAGGCGTCTTGACCTGGGCCACGCGGTTGTTCGAGACGTCGAGGACGGTGACGGGAATGGCGT
>NZ_JANODC010000423.1:0-1998 GCF_031412495.1 Rhizobacter sp.
CCCCCGGGCCGGCCCTCGAACCTACATTGGCTGCACAGAGGAACGCCCCATGATCACCCTGCGCAAGTCTTCCGATCGCGGCCACGCCGACCATGGCTGGCTGAACAGCTTTCACAGCTTCTCCTTCGCCGACTTCCACGACCCGGAGCGCATGGGCTTCGGCAACCTGCGCGTCATCAACGAGGACCGCATCGCGCCGGGCACCGGTTTCGGCACGCACGCGCACCGGGACATGGAGATCGTGAGCTACGTGCTCGAAGGCGAGCTCGCGCACAAGGACAGCATGGGGACCGGCTCCGCCGCGGGCGATGCGTCCAAGGGGATCATCCGCCCCGGCGACGTGCAGCGCATGAGCGCCGGCACCGGCGTCAGGCACAGCGAGTTCAATCATGCTGCCGGCGCCACGACGCACTTCCTGCAGATCTGGATCGAGCCCGCCCGGCGCGGCATCGAGCCCGGCTACGAGCAGAAGCACTTCGACGCCGAGGACAAGCGCGGGGCGCTCAGGCTCATCGCCTCGCCGGACGGCCGCGACGGCTCCGTCACCTTGCACGCCGACGCGTCGATCCGGGCCGGCCTCTTCGATGGCGACGAGCGCGCGGAACTGCCGCTCGACCCCGCGCGCAGGACCTACGTCCACCTCGTCCGCGGTCAGCTCGAGGTCAACGGCCAGCGCCTGTCCGCAGGCGACGCGCTGGCGATGGAGCGCGAGGCCGCGCTTCGCCTCGGCGGCGGCCAGCAGGCCGAGGTGCTGGTCTTCGACCTCGCCTGACCTTCCTCCTCATTCCCTCACCCACGACCGAAAGACAGACATGAACACCTCGCTCCAGAACGGCACCGTCCTCGCCGGCCGCATCCTGCTCGGCCTCATCTTCGTGGTGTCCGGCTTCGGCAAGATCGCCGGCTTCGAAGGAACGGCGGGCTACATCGCCTCCAAGGGCCTGCCGCTGCCGACACTCATGGCAGCGCTCACCGTCGTGGTCGAGATCGGCGGTGGCTTGGCGCTCGTCCTGGGCTTGTTCGCTCGCCAGGCGGCGCTCGCGCTCGCCGGATTCACCTTGCTCGCTGCGCTGCTCTTCCATGCCTTCTGGGCCGCTCCGGCGGCGCAGGCGATGGCCGAGCAGATCAGCTTCATGAAGAACCTGTCGATCGCCGGCGGCATGCTCGTGCTCGCCGCCTTCGGGCCGGGGGCGCTCAGCGTCGGCGCCCGCTTCAACCGCGCCTGAGCGGCCCCGAGCTCAGGCGTCTCGGGCCAGGCGCACGCCGCTGAACTGCCACTGCGCCTCGGGCGGGAAGAAGTTGCGGTAGCTGGCCCGGGCGTGGCCGGCCGGCGTCGCGCACGAGCCGCCGCGCAGCACGAACTGGTTGCACATGAACTTGCCGTTGTATTCGCCGACGGCACCGGGCAGCGGCCGATAGCGCGGGTACGGCAGGTAGGCGGAGCGGGTCCATTCCCAGACGTCACCGAACATCTGCACCGGCTCGTCGGCGACAGGCGCGGTCTGCGGCAGGGGATGGAAGGCGCCGCGGTCGGCGAAGTTGGCAGGGGCCGGGCTGCGCAGCGATCGGGCGACGACTTCCCATTCCAGCTCGGTCGGCAGGCGTGCGCCCGACCAGCGGGCGAAGGCGTCGGCCTCGAAGTAGCTGAGGTGGCAGACGGGCGTGTGCGTGTCGATCGCCACCGTGCCCTGCAGCGTGTGGCTGAGCCAGCGGTGGCCGTCGCGGCGCCAGTACAAGGGTGCCGCGCGGGCGCCGCTGCGGACCCAGTCCCAGCCCATCGAGAGCCACAGCTCCGGACGCGCGTAGCCGCCGTCTTCGATGAAAGCCAGGAAGTCGCCATAGGTGGCAGGGCGCGACGCGATCTCGAAGTCGTCGGCCCAGGCTCGGTGGCGCGGCATCTCGTTGTCGAAGCAGAACGTCCCGTCCTCGTCGGGCAGATGGCCCAGCTCGCGGACGCCGCCCGCGAACTCGAACCAGCGCAGCGGTTGCGGCCCGACG
>NZ_JANODC010000424.1:0-14526 GCF_031412495.1 Rhizobacter sp.
GGCGATGGCAGCAAGCAGCCGAGGTCCGCGCCGCTCGTCGTCGATGCCGAGCAGCTTCGCCGCCGCGGGACTGACCTGGGTCGTCGAGAAATCGACGATCTTCGACTGCGGGTCGCGCACCGGGGCCAGGTCGATGTATCCGGGCTCCGCCAGTTCGGCGAGGACGGCGTGGCGCCATCGCGCGCGCGTCAGGGTGCTGAGGCCCGCGCGCGGGGGCGAGGGCGAGTGATGATCGGGCGAGGTCAAGGAGACAAGTTAGTACCAACGGGCACCGTTGTCTGTCCGCTACCGTACATGGCGGCCGATCGTGAGCCGAACCTTGAAGCCAGGCGAGCCGCAACGTAACATGCCGTCCCTTTTTTCGCCTGCACAGAGGTAAGCGCTTGGCCCGGGTCGAGAAAAGCGTCAATGCTCTCCTGGCGTTGCTCGAAGACAACGTGTTCCGGAGGTGGAGACCGCACCTCGAGGTCGTCGAGCTTCCTCTCGGCAAGGTCATCTACGAGCCGGGTGCCGTGCTCGACCATGTCTACTTCCCGACGACGGCCATCGTCTCGCTGCTCTACGTGAAGAACGGCGCATCGGCCGAGATCGCCGAGATCGCCGTGATCGGAAAGGACGGCATGGTCGGCGTGTCGCTGTTCATGGGGGGGGGGCTCGACGGTCAGCCGTGCGGTCGTCCGGAGCGCGGGCACCGGCTATCGCCTGCCGTCCTTCCTGGTTGCCGAGTTCGAACGCGGCGGGCCCGTCCTGCATCTGATGCTTCGCTACACGCAGGCGCTCCTGACGCGGATGTCGCAGACCACCGTATGCAACCGCCATCACAACCTGCACCAGCAGTTCTGCAGGTGGCTGCTTCTCAGCCTGGACCGGTTGCCGGGCAACGAGTTGGCGATGACCCAGGAGCCGGTCGTCAGGACGGAGTGCGAGCGGCTGATCCTGCGGTCGTGGTCGGCCCCACGGGCGAGCAGCGGCACTCCCGGCCCGGGCGCCTCGAGCCGCTCGCCAGCGTCCCGCACGGGCGTCGGCCGGGCGCCCACCGAAAGCGACGTAGGCTTCCGGCCCGACGTCAACGAACCCATGGACAACCAGATCGGGTGCAACCGGCCCGGCGTCTCCTGAGGATGCACGTGAAGACCTACGACATCGAAGTCCAGCGCCTCAAGTCGGCCCGGCACGACAAGGGGATGATCGAGCTCGGCATCGACGCCCTGGTGCTGCCTCGCGCGGCCCGTGACGAACCGTCCGAGACCAGCAGCCTTCGCCTGCCCGTCGACCACGCGCGCTCGCTGCTCATCCTCCTCAGGCAGCAGCTGGCGGAAGTCGACAAGCTGCAGCCGCGCAGCCGCCGTTCCGGGCGGAGCTGAGGCGGCGCCCCCGGCGCGGCGAGGGGCCGGTCAGACGTAAGTCCACAGCATCTTCGTCGCCAGCACGTAGAGCAGGGCGGCGAAGATGCGGCGCAGCGTCCGCACCGGCAGGCGGTGCGCGGCGCGCGCACCCACCGGCGCGGTGAGCATGCTGCCGGCGACGATGCCGAGCAGGGCCGGGCCGTACACGAAGCCGAGCGCCAGCGGCGGCAGGCCGGCCACCTGCCAGCCGCTGAACAGGTAGCCGAGCGTGCCGACCATCGCCACCGGCACGCCCATCGCGGCGCCGGTGCCGATGGCGGTGGTCATGGCCACGCCGCAGAACAGCATCAGCGGCACGGTCAGGAACGCGCCGCCTGCCGACACCAGGCCGGACACGGCGCCGATCAGCAGGCCGATCGCCACCAGCGCCGGCGTCCCGGGCAGCGTGCGCTCGGCCGCGGGCTTGCGGCCGAGCAGGATCTGCGTCGCGCCGGCGTAGACGATGACGGCGAAGGCCAGCGCCAGGGCCCGCTGCGGCATCCAGCCGGACAGCGCGGTTGCCAGGAGCGTGCCCGCCACCATGGCCGGGCCCAGGCGCCGCGCCAGCGACCAGTCGACGCCGCCCAGCCGATGGTGCGTGCGGACGCTGGCGCTCGAGGTGAACATGATCGACGCCATGCCGGTGCCCAGGGCCAGGTGCACGGTGTGGTCGGGGGCGAACTGCTGCGCCGCGAACATCGCCGCCAGCACCGGCACGAGGGTCATGCCGCCGCCGATGCCCAGCAGCCCGGCGAGGAAGCCGACGACGGCGCCGGTGGCGAAGTAGGCCAGGAACCAGGCGACTGTCACCGAGGCAGTATTGCATCCGCCCTCCGCCGGTGTATATTCAACGCTGTTTATTAAACGGTGTTCACGAATGCGGCCTGCATTGACCGACCAAGAGGTGGCGACCTTCCGGGCCGAGGTCTGCCGGGTCGCCGGGGCCTTGTTCGCGCGCCATGGCGTCGAGGGCGTGACCATGCGGCAGATCGCCGCCGAGCTCGACTGCAGCGCGACGACCGCGTACCGCTACTTCAGGAACAAGGACGAGATCCTGGCGGCGGTGCGGGCGGCCGCGTTCAATCGCTTCAGCGAAGTGATCGAGGAAGCGAGCGCGTCGAGCCCGGATGCCCGCAAGAGCGCGCACAACGTGGGCCAGGCCTACCTCGGCTTCGCCCTGCAGAACCCGGATGCGTACCGGATGATGTTCGACGTCAGCCCGGCGGCCGTCAGCGGCAGTGCCGAGCTGACCGACGCCCTGGCGCGCGCGCGCCGCAGCATGGTCAGGTACCTCGCCGCCGTGGGCGGCCCGGGCGTCTCGAAGCAGCAGACGCAGGCCCTGGGGCAGATGCTCTGGGCCTCGACGCACGGCCTGGTGATGCTGCGCCTCTCGGGGATCGTCGCCGACGACGCCGAGCTGCGCCAGCTGCACCGCAAGACGATGTCGGCTCTCGTGCGCGGGGCGCGCGAGGACAAGGGCGGCCGAAGCGGCAGCCCGTCCGCCATGCCGATCCGCCCCGTGCCCGGTCGGAGCGCGCGCAAGAAGGCGCCGTGATCCAGCCCCGCCCACCTGTTCCACCCTGAAAGACCCGCATGCAGAAACGATTCGCCCTTCGCCGCGACCTTGCCGTCGCCGGTGCCCTCGTCCTCGGCGCCTCGCTCGCCCTGGCGCAGCTGCCGTCGCCCGATGCCACCGATCCCGTCAAGCTCGGGCTGATGGCCGGCTTCCCGCCGCCGCAGGACAAGATCGTCACACTGGCCACGGTGCTGAAGTTTCCGAACGGCCGGTGGGCGTTCCACCACATGCGCGAGCTGGGCGCGACGGCGCAGGTCTGGCGTGGCGACGGGACACCGGCGCCGCTGCGCGAACGGCTCCTCGACCTCGGCACGCTCCCGTTCGCCGACGACCAGGGCGCCAGGATCACCCTCGCCGACTGGCAGCGAGCGACCTTCACCGACGGCTTGCTCGTGCTGCACAAGGGCCGGGTCGTCTACCGGCAGCACTACTCGGGCATGGCGCCGCACCAGCCGCACTCGCTCTGGTCGATGAGCAAGTCGCTCACCGGCCTGCTCGCGACGATGCTGATCAAGGAAGGGGCGATCGATCCGGCCGCCCTCGTCACCAAGTACCTGCCGGAGCTGAAGGACAGCGCCTGGGCCGACGCGACGGTGCAGCAGACGCTCGACATGACGACCGGCGTCTCCTACCGGGAAGACTTCCGCGACCCCAGCTCCGGCATCTTCCAGTACCTGCATGCCGCCGGCCTCCTGCCGGCGCCCGCCGCCTATGCCGGGCCCCGCACCATCCCCGACCTCCTGGTCACGCTGAAGAAGGAAGGCGAGCACGGCGCCGGCTTCAGGTACAAGACCGTCGACACCGAGGTCCTGGGCTGGCTCCTGCAGCGCGTGACGGGCAAGAGCTACGCCGCGCTGCTTTCCGAGCGCCTCTGGTCGCGGATCGGCGCCCAGGACGACGGCTACGTCTGGGTCGACCCGATCGGCACGCAGATCACCAGCGTCGGCTTCAGCGCGACCCTGCGCGACCTCGGCCGGCTCGGCGAGACGATGCGCACCGGCGGCCGCTCGGGCGGGCGGCAGGTCATCGCGGCGAGCGTGATCGAGGAGATCCGCAAAGGCGCCGACGTCGAGAAGTTCAGGGCCAGCGGCCAGGCTATGCGCGCCGGCTACTCGTACCACAACCAGTGGTGGGTACCGCACGACGCCGACGGCAGCTTCGAGATGAAGGGCCTGAACGGCCAGCACATGCACATCAACCCGGCGGCCGAGCTGGTCATCGTCAAGCTCTCGTCGCACCCCGCGGGCGACACCAGCGTCACGCACGGCCTCGACCGGCGCGCCTTCGCCGCCATCGCCGGCGCGTTGCGCGCCGACTGAGCGCGCGCTACAGGATGCCGAGCCGCCGGAACACGTCCCTCAGCTTCTCGCCCCGCTGCAGCGCGTCGCGCGACTGGTTCTCGCCCGCGACCTTCTCGAGCGCACGGCGCACGACTTCCTGCTCGGCCTCCTGCGGGATGACGACGACGCCGTCGACGTCGCCGAAGACGAGGTCGCCCCGCCGCACCAGGACGCCGGCGCAGAGCACCGGCACGTCGCGCTCGACCATGCGGGCACGGCCCTGTGTGTCGAGCGGGCCGATGCCTCCGCAGAACACCGGAAAGCGCATGACCCGGATCTGCTTCACGTCGCGGACCAGGCCGTCGGTGACGCAACCGGCGGCGCCGCGGGCGAGGCTGGCGGTGGAGAGCAGCTCGCCCCAGGGCGCGATGCGCTCCGTGGGACCATCGCAGGCGAGCACGACCACGTCGCCGGCCGCGAGGTCGTCGACGAGCGCGATCTCCACGTCGTACGGGTTCTCGCCCGGCGCCGGCGGCGCGTACACCGGCATGTAGAGGCCGGTGCGGGCGCGGCCGATGAGCTGCAGGGCGTCGTCGAGCGGCCGCATGAAAGGCTTCATGGCCTGCTGCATCAGGCCGAGGCTGTCGAGCGTGTCGGATAGGACGGCCGCATTCAGCGGCTGCAGGGCGTTCGGATTCATCGGCATGGAGAAGCTCCCGGCACGCGCGCCGGTTCGGTGCGCGCCGCGAGGATAGCGGCCGAGCCCTGCCTCAGGGCAGCGCGGGCGGCGCCACCTCCACGGTGGAAAGGGGGGCCCGTCTAGGCGGGGTCCTTCGCCAGCGCCGCCACCGCCTCGATCAGCACGGCCGGCTCCGTCGGCTTCACCAGGTGCGCCTGGAAGCCGACCGCGAGGGCCCGGCTCTGGTCCTCGACGCGGGCAAAGGCGGTGAACGCCGCGGCGGGGGTTCGCCCGCCCTCGTCGGCGCCCAGCCGGCGCACCCAGCGCATGAAGTCGTAGCCGTCGTGCACCGGCATGCCGATGTCGCAGACGATGGCATCGGGCCGATGCGACTGGAACAGGTCGAAGCCCTCGCTGGCGCTCGCCGCCGTCAGCACCTGCGCGCCGGCGCTGCGAAGGGCGTAGGCGGCGACGTCACGGGCATCGGCCTCGTCCTCGATCAGCAGCACGGTGACGCCCTGGAGCCGTGCCTGTCCCGGGCCGGCGGCGGGCGAGCCCTCGGTGGCGGGGAGGAAGTCCGCCTTGGCGCTCGCCGGCCCGTTCGCCAGCAGGGGCAGGGCGACGCGGAACGTCGCGCCGCGGCCGGGGCCGGGGCTCTCGGCCCGCATGCTGCCGCCGTGCAGCTGGGTCAGCTGGCGCGCGATCGACAGGCCGATGCCGAGCCCGCCGTGCCGGCGCGTCGTCGACGCGTCCTGCTGCTGGAAGCGGTCGAACATCCGCGCCAGGAAGGCGGCGTCGATGCCCTGGCCGGTGTCGGAGACGCTGATCTCGACCTGGCCGGGGAGGGCGGTCACGGCGACCACCACCTTGCCGTCGGGTGGCGTGAACTTCACCGCATTGGTGAGCAGGTTCCAGACGATCTGCTGCAGCCGCTCCGGATCGGCCGAGACGATGCCGGCTCTCGGGTCGAGCACGGTGCGGATCTCGATGTGCTTCGTCGTCGCGGCCGGCAGCACGGCGTCGATGGCCTTGGCGATGACGCCGGCGGGCTCGAGCGGCTGCACGTCAAGCCGCAGCTGGCCGGTCTCGATCCGGTTCAGGTCGAGCAGGTCTTCGATGAGCTGGACCTGCACCTTGGCGTTGCGGGTGATCGCCCCCAGCGCCTGCTTCAGGCTGCTGGGGTCGGGGTTGGCGCGCTCGAGCATGTGGGCCCAGCCGAGGATCGCGCCGAGCGGCGTGCGCAGCTCGTGCGAGATGCTGGCCAGGAACTCGCCCATGGCCTTGCTGGTGCGTTCGGCCTCCGCGCGCGCAGCCTCGGCGTTGCGCAGCAGCTCCTCGCGCTCGCGCTCCGCCTGGCGCCGGTCGGTGATGTCCTGGGTCAGCTTCAGGTAGCCGAGCAGCTCGCCCTTCGGGCCGCGCAGGGCGGTGAGCACGACCGCGGCATCGAAGAGCTCGCCGTTGGCGCGCACGCGCGTGCCCTCGCCCTTGTACTCGCCGGTGCGGGCCGCGATCTCCATCTCCCGCTGCGGCTGGCCGCAGGCCTGCTCCTCGTCGGTGAACAGCTTCGCGAACGGCATGCCGATCGCCTCGTCCGCGGTGTAGAGCTTCATCAGCTCGGCGCCCTCGTGCCACGACGAAATCCTGCCGTCGATGTCGACGGTGAAGATGGCGTAGTCGCGCACGCCCTTGAACACGGCGCGAAGCTGCTCCTCGCGCTCGCGCAGCTCGGTCTCGACGTGGCCCAGCCGGCTCTGCTTCTCCTCGAGCTGCACCCGCTCGGTGACGTCGCTGTGGACGGCGACCGCGCCGACGATTCGTGCGTCGACGACGATGGGCGCCGCCGTGCCGCGGATGAGGACGTCCTCGCCGGTGGGCTTGGTGGCCCACGTCTCGGCGACCGCAGTCTCCCCGCGCAGGGCGCGCGCGAAGGGCAGCTCCTCGGGCGGGAGGACGTCGCCGCTGCGATCGCGGCGCATGCGAAAGCGTCGCGCCAGCTCCGACGGGCGCGCGCGCAACGCGTCGGCCGGTTCCGCGCCGAGCATGTCGAGCGCCCGCTTGTTGAAGCGGATGATGCCGTCGCTGTCGCCGATGAACACGCCGTCGGGGATCGCCTCGATCGCGGCGGTGAGCTCCGCGGCCTGGCGCCCGGCTTCGGCGCGCGCGGCACGCTCGGACTGCAGCAGGCGCTCCCGCTCCTCGAGCGACTGGATCCGTTCGGTGGCGTCGCGAACCACCTTGAGGAAGCCGATCGCACGCCCGGAGTCGTCGGCGATGCGCGACAGCGTGCCGCTGGCGAAGAAGCGCTTGCCGGATCGGCGCAGCAGCCAGCGATCGTTGTCGGCTCGCCCGGTCTCCAGGGCCTGCTTCAGCTCCTGTTCCGGAACGCCGGCCTGCACGTCCTCCGGCGTGAAGATCTCGCGGACGGGCCGGCCGATCCAGTCCGGCCTGTCGCAGCCGAAGATCGCCTGAACGCCTTCGTTCCAGCTGGCGATGCGTCCGTGTCCGTCGAGCAGGAACACCGCATGGTCGCGCACCTGCTCGATGACCCGGTCGGCGCTGACCGGCAGCGCATCCGGCTTTTCCGTGCCTTGTGCCAACGGCTCCATGGTGAGCAGTTCGAGCAAATGGCGTTCCCAGCCGAACTTGCCGATAGAGTCCCGCCTCAGCCCACGCAGCGACGCGCCTTGCTTCCACTCCCGCATTCACCCCCTGCCAGCGACCTCTTCGAGCCGCTGGCGGAAGGGCTCGCCCACCACCACGCGGCCGTCCTGCTGGGACTGGCCTGCGCCGGCGTCGCCGTGCTGCTCGGCCTGGGCATGTCGAGCGTCGTTCCGGCCGACTTCATGGCCGAGGACGGGCCGGTCGAGGCCGCCACCGCCTGGCTCTTCCTGGTGGCCTTTGCGACCGTGCTGCTCACCCGCCTGCCGGCGCTGGCCGCCCTCGACAAGGCGGCCATCGGCCTGCTCCTGCTCGCCTTCGCGGCGCGCGAGGCCGACCTGCACGCCTCGCTGTTCCAGGTCAGCATCCTCAAGGCGTCGTTCTATCTGCGGCACGGCACGCCGGGCCAGATCGCGGTCGCCGTGGGCATCCTGGTGCCGGTGCTGCTGTCGTTCCTGCTGCTGCTCAGGCGGCACGGCGCCCGCTGGTTCGCGGCGCCTTCGCGCTGGCGGGCCCCGATCGTGACGGTGGCGACCTTCGCCGTGCTGATGCTGGTCGCCAAGGCCTTCGACCGGCTTCCGGCAGTGATCGTCGACCTCGGGATCCTCGACGCGGTGCCGGAGCGCGTTCGGCACGTGCTGCTGGCGCTCGAGGAAGTGCTCGAGCTCGCGCTGCCGCTGCTCGCCATCCTGGCCGTGGTGCAGGGGCGGCTGCGGGCCTTTCCGGCACGGGCCGGCTGAATGGTCCGGCTCAGCCGGCCGGCTTCGACGCCGCGCCCTTGGCCGCGGCGCCCGACGGCACCGTCCCGGTGCCGGCCTTCTTCTCCTGGGCCTTGCTGGCCTTGGCCCGTTTCTGCTTCTGGCGGCGGATGCCGCGGTCCTTGTCGGCGCTCATGCGATTCCTCGTCGATGGAAATGATCGGACGATGGTACGTCCGAACCCGATGGCCTGACACGGCGGGCGCGGCGCGCAGGCGAGGAGCGGTCGTCGTCGTGAGCCCGAGCAAGGGGGTCGGAAAAGGCCCGCCGGGCAGGGCCCGCGTCGTCCACACTCGCCTCCATCGCTCCAAGGAAACGACGATGGATCTCGAACTCCGCAACAAGCGCGCCCTCGTCACCGGCGGCAGCCGCGGCATCGGCAAGGCGATCGCGCGCGAGCTGGCGCGCGAGGGCGCCTCGGTGGCCCTGCTCGCCCGGGACCCGGACCGCCTCGCCGCGACCGCCGCGGAGCTGGCCCGGGAAACCGGCGCCACGGTCGTCGCCGTCGTCGCCGACACGACCGACGACGGGCAGGTCGCGCGCGCCATCGCCGAGGCCGTCGCCGGTCTCGGCGGCGGCATCGACATCCTCGTCAATGCGGCCGCCGAGCCGGGCGGCTACGCGGTGCCGCCGCCCCTGGCCGACATCACCGGCGCCTTTCTGCGCCAGGAGATGGACGTCAAGGTCATGGGCTACCTGCGCTGCGCCCGCGCCGTCGTGCCCTACATGCAGGCGCACCGCTGGGGCCGCATCGTCAACCTGAGCGGCCTGGCCGCGCGGCAGACGGGCAACACCGTCGGCAGCATCCGCAACGTCGCGGTCGCGGCGATGGCCAAGAACCTGGCCGACGAGCTCGGCCCGTGCGGCATCAACGTCACCTGCGTGCACCCGGGCACGACGCGCACCGAGCGCACCGCGGCCCTGGTGCAGGCGCGGGCGCAGGCGCAGGGCACGACCGAGCAGGCGGTCGAGCGGCAGATGGCGCACGGCAACTCGATCTGCCACCTCGTCGATGCGGCCGAGGTCGCGAACGTCGTCGTCTTCCTCTGCTCGCCGAAGTCGGTGGCGATCAACGGCGAGTCGATCGCCGCCGGCGGCGGTGCGCCGCGCAGCATCCACTACTGAGCGCCGGGCGAGGCCCGGCGGCCACAATCCGGGCGATGAGAGAACGCGCGATCGACGACGACACGACCCTGGCCACCCTCGGCAACGGCGTCCGCGTCGTCGTCGTCCGCCAGCCGCACCTCCAGACCGCCAGCGTCAGCGTCTTCATCCGCACCGGCAGCAGCCACGAGAGCCGGCGCCTGAACGGCATCAGCCACTTCGCCGAGCACATGGCCTTCAAGGGCACGCACGAGCGCAGCTGCCAGCAGATCAACCTCGACGCGGAACGGCTCGGCGCCGACGTCAACGCGCACACCGACAAGGACCACACCGCGTACCACATGCGCGGCCGGGCCCGCGACGCCGGCGCGTTCCTGCGCATGCTCGGCGACATCGTCCAGAACAGCAGCTTTCCGGCCGCCGAGCTCGAGCGCGAGCGCCAGGTCATCCTGCACGAGATGAGCGAGGACGACGACGACGCGCTGGCCACCGCCGACAA
This sequence comes from Rhizobacter sp., assembly GCF_031412495.1. Classification (GTDB taxonomy): domain Bacteria; phylum Pseudomonadota; class Gammaproteobacteria; order Burkholderiales; family Burkholderiaceae_C; genus Schlegelella_A. Next base: position 9,940 of record NZ_JANODC010000424.1, read on the forward strand.
GCTGTTCGACACCGCCTGCTTCCGCGCCCACCCTCTGGCCCAGCCGGTCATCGGCAACCGCGCCAACATCCGCCGCTTCAGCCGCGACGAGCTGCTCGCCTACGTGCAGGCGCAGTACTCGGGCGCCAACGTCGTCGTCGGCGTCGCCGGCAACGTCGACCCCGACGCGGCGGTGCGCGACGCCGAGGCGGCGTTCGGCGCGCTGCCGCGCGGCAGCGCGAACCTCGTCGCCGTGCCGGAGTACGTCGGCGGCGTCGCCTCGAAGGCGCAGGCCGGGTCCAGCCAGACGCACGTCGTCCTCGGCTTCCCGCTGCCGTCGGCGCGCGACGACGACCCGGCCGGCGCCGTCGCCGCGGCCCTGTTCGGCGAAGGCATGAGCTCGCCGCTGATGGACGAGCTCCGCGAGCGCCGCGGCCTCGTCTACTACGCCTCGTGCACGGCCGAGGTCAACGAGCTCGCGGGCCTCTTCGTCGTCGAGGCGTCGACGGCGCCGGAGCACGTCGACGAGTTCTTCGTCGAGGTGCATCGCCTGCTCGCGGCGCAGGCGACCGACATCGCTGCCATCGACCTCGAGCGGGCCCGCAACCAGATGGCCGTGCGCAGCCTGCGCGCGCACGAGCGGCCGTCGCGCCGGCTCGAGGACGCCGCCCTCGACCTGTTCGTGCACGGGCGCATCCGATCACCGGACGAGCTGACGGCGCGGACCGAAGGCGTCGGCGCCGGCCAGGTTCGCGACGCCTTCCGGCGCATGCTCGGCGCCCGCGCCGCGGTGGCCATCGCCGGCAAGCTGCGCAAGGGCTCGGTCGAGCGCGCGCGCGAGCTGTTCGTTCCGACCGCCTGAGGGCGCGCGCGGCTACCGGGACTGGCTCAGGGCGTGCTGGCCGCCGACGCCGGCCTGGCCGCCGCGGCCGACGCGGCCTCCGGTGCCCCGGCCCCCACCTCCGACGCCGCCATGCCCGGGGGCACGGCGGTCTTCTCGGGCAGTGGCGTGGCCGGCGCGTTCGTCGCGACCGACGCCGGCGGCAAGGAAGGGTCGGAGGCAGGCGCGGCGGGCGCGACTGCGCTCGCCGGCATGACGACGGCGGTGGCAGGCGCCGAGTCGGGCGTTTGCCTGGTGCAGGCCGCCAGTGCGAGCAACGACAGGGCCGGCCAGCCGATCACGACGAATTTCATGAGGAGTCCTCAAAGCACTCCACGCTAACCGCTGGCGCGGGAGATGCGGCATCCACGGATCGCATCCTGTCGTCAGCCGACGCCTACGAAGCCGGCCCCGTGCCCCGGCCGGGCGAGGGCGGTGCCTGGCGCAGCAGCAGGCCGCTCGTCGACACCTTCAGCTCCAGCTCGGCGGGGCCTTCGACCGGGACATAGGTCGCCGACCCGTACTGGGCGTCGAAGACTTCGCGGGCGAACGGAAAGCGCCGGGCCATGCCGACGATGTCGAGCCCGCCGGGCACGCCGAGCGAATGGATCGTTCTCGGCCGCGTCGTCTCGTGCGCGAGGGCGCGGTAGCGGCCGCCGATGCGGTCGAGCCGGTAGGTGGTGTGCAGGCCGAGCTGGTTGACGAGCGGCGTCCACTTGACGATGTGCGCGTCGAGGTAGATGTCGTCGCCGGCGAGGGCGAAGGTCTGCACCCGGCCGTCGGCGAAGGTCACGGTTGCGTCGTAGGCCTGCGGCCCGGTCGGCACGATCCTGATGCGGGCGGCCGTCTCCTCGTGGGCGAGGGCGCGCATGCCCTGCGTGCCGAGGACCAGGAGGCCGAGGCCGGCGCCGCCGACCAGGAACAGCAGCGCCAGCAGCGAGCGGACGACGAAGCGGATCAGGCGCAGCCGGACCAGCGAGGCGAAGGCCGAGAAGCCGAGCAGGACCCCGGCAACGAACAGGGCGACGGCAGCAGCGGTGAGCGCGGTGCCGTTCGCCATCGGGCCCCTGGGAAGACTAGGACTTCTTCGCGGTCGCGGGCGGCGTCGCCTGGCACACGTAGGTCACGACTGCGTCGCGGATGGTCCGCGCCGGCGCGATGGTGTAGGGCAGCATCGTCTCGTCGTACTTGTAGCTGCCCACGGGCTCGATGCCGCGGTCGTCGGCGTAGTGCGTGCCCTCGGCGACGGCGTAGCTCTTGTTCTCGCAGTTCGAGACTTGCACCTGGCGCTCGAGGCGGTACATGCGCGCCGGCTGGTCGGGCACCGGCGTGGCCTGGGTCCAGCGCCACTCGAGGGCGGCGCGGGCCTGCGTGCCGATGCGCCGGATCGACTCCTTGTCGACCCAGACCGAGACCTTGCCGGTGTCGCCGACCTTGACCAGGTTCGGCGCGGCCAGCGCCGGCGCGGCGACGCCGACGAGCGAGGCGGCGATCGGCGCGGCGAGGAGGACGAAGCGTGTGTTCATGATGGACTCGGCAGTCACGGGGCTTGCGATTCTGGCGCCGCCGCAGCTGCACGAGGTTTGCAAATGTGTGCCGAGGGTGTGCAGGATTGCCGGGGCTCAGGCCTCCGCTTCGGCAGCGACCTGGCGCAGCGCCTGCTCGAAGACCTCGGGCGGCTGGCCGCCGGAGACGAGGTGGCGCTCGTCGATGACGACCGCCGGCACGGAGTGGATGCCGAGCGACTGCCAGTGCCGCTCGCGCTCGCGCACCTCGGCGGCGAACTCGTCGGAGGCGAGGATGGCGCCCGCCCGCTCGACGTCGAGGCCGGCCTCGGCGACGAGGCGCAGCAGGACCTCGTGCGAGGACGGGTTCTCGGCCCGCGTGTGGTAGGCCGTCAGCAGTGTCCGCTTGAGCTCGTGCTGCCGGCCTTCGAGCCCGGCCCAGTGCAGCAGGCGGTGCGCGTCGAAGGTGTTCCAGATGCGCGGCCGATCGCCGAAGGTGAAGCCGACCGCCGCGCCGCGCTGGCGCAGGTTCTCGCGGTTCTTCGCCAGCTGCGCCGGCGGCAGGCCGTACTTTCGGGACAGGTGCTCGACCGTGTCCTCGCCCTCGGGCGGCATCTGCGGGTTGAGCTCGAAGGGCTCGAAGTGCAGCTCGACCGGCACCTCGCTGCCGAGACGCGCGAGCGCGATCTCGAGCGAGCTCAGGCCCACGGCACACCACGGGCAGGCGATGTCGGACACGAAATGGATCTTCATCGAGGCAGTCTAGCGACCTCGGGTCACCTTGTCGGCCGTGGGCGCGAAGGCCGCTGGTGGCAGACTGGGCCGATGAGCCCCGACACCGCGCCCGACGACCTCGCTGCCTGGTCGCTGCACTGCTTCTGCGTCACCGCCCGGCGCACCCCGCACGCCGTGATCCGGCTCGACGGCAACGGCCGCCTGCTCCATGCCGCCCGGCACGGCATCGCCCGCGGCGCGCTGCGCGAGCAGGGCCTGCTGCTGGCCGAGAGCCAGCTCGTGCTGCTGCGCGACCACGGCCTGGTCACCGTCGAGGGCGAAGAGGTGCGGACGGCCTTCCCGGTCCTCGATCCGCACACCATGGCCGCCGTGCGCGCGACGCTGCGCGAGGAGGCGGCGCGCCTCGTCGGCACCTGGGACGCCGACCTGGCCGCCATCCACCGCCTGCTGTTCGACCGCAACCTGCGCAACCACGCCTTCGCCATCGTCTTCGGCTACGTGCTCGACGGCATGCTGTGGACATTGCTGCGCTACCGGCGTGCGATCCCGGAGACGGCGCTGACGCTCGAGGAGCCGTACTGGCGCGGCGCCTTCTGGGCCCTGTGGCCGCCGCGCCATGCGGGCGCCGGGACGAACGAGCTGCGCACCGGGTCGGCGCGCCTGGTGATGACCTGGACGCCGGCGACCGCGGCGGCGCTGGCCCACGTCGCCGGCGACCCGGTGCTGGCCGCCGACGTGCTGACCTGCGGCACGCGAGTCGCCCGCGGCGCCGCCGAGATCCAGAGCGCGCAGCTGCAGGGCTCGGCGCCCGGCGACCGCTGGCGCGTGCCGGCGATTCGCACCGGCGTCGACGGGCCGCTGGCGCAGGCGGGCGGCCGCATCGTGCTCGCCATCGAGGCCTCGCTGGCAGCGCTGAGCTCGACCGGCGGCATCGACGCGGTGCTGCAGAGGGCGGGCGTCATCGATGCGAAGGTCGCCACCGTCATCCTGGCGCACGAGCTGATCTGGGAGATCGCCGAGCTGCTCGTCGCCGAGCGCAAGGTCGAGCGGCCGGCGGTCGCCACCGAGGCCTCGCCATCGACGGCGGCGCTGGGCGAGTTGATGTTCGTGGCCGTCGACGGGTGAGGGGATCGGTGCATCCCTAAAATGCTCGGCTCCCTTTCCGAAAGCCTCTCCTAATGACCTCCGGCGTCATCCGCATCCGCGGCGCCCGACAGCACAACCTCAAGAACCTCGACCTCGACATCCGCACCAACGAGATGACGGTGGTCACCGGGCCGAGCGGCTCCGGCAAGTCCAGCCGGGTGTTCGACACGCTGTACGCCGAAGGGCAGCGGCGCTACGTCGAGACCTTCAGCGCCTACGCGCGCCAGTTCCTCGACCGCATGGACCGGCCGGCGGTCGACAAGGTGGAAGGCGTGCCGCCGGCCATCGCCATCGACCAGACGAACCCGGTGCGCAGCTCGCGCTCGACCGTCGGCACGATGA
>NZ_JANODC010000425.1:0-10904 GCF_031412495.1 Rhizobacter sp.
CTGACGACGAAAGCTCAGCCGCCGATGTAGTGCATCTCGACGCGCCGCTCGCCGAGCGTGGCCGGCGCGGCGGGGCTGCCGCGCAGCTCCGAGTAGCGGTCGGTCCGCTTCTGCCAGACGAGGCCGATCGCCGTCGAGATCTCCTCGTCGCTCCGGCCGGCGCGCAGCAGGCCGCGCAGGTCGTGGCCGCGGCTCGCGAACAGGCACAGGAAGAGCTTGCCTTCGGTGGACAGGCGGGCCCGGTTGCAGTCGCCGCAGAAGGCCTGCGTCACGCTCGAGATGGTGCCGATCTCGCCCGGGATGCCGGGCTCGGCATAGGCCCAGCGCTCCGCGGTCTCGCCGGGGGCCGTCGCGGCCAGGCGGCGCAGCCCGAACTCGGCCTGCAGGCGGGCGACGACCTCGGCCGAGGGCAGGACTTCGTCCATCCGCCAACCGTTGCTGGCGCCGACGTCCATGTACTCGATGAAGCGCAGGGCCACGTTGCGGCCGCGGAAATGGCGCGCCATCGGCACGATCTCCATGTCGTTGGTGCCGCGCTTGACGACCATGTTGACCTTGATCGGGCCGAGCCCGGCGCGCTCCGCGGCGTCGATGCCGCGCAGGACATCGGCGACCGGGAAGTCGGCGTCGTTCATGCGCCGGAAGATGGCGTCGTCGAGCGCGTCGAGGCTGATCGTCACCCGGTCGAGCCCGGCCGCCTTGAGCGCCTCGGCCTTGCGGGCGAGGAGCGACCCGTTCGTCGTCAGCGTGAGGTCGAGGCGGCGACCGCTGGCGGCGCGCAGATCGGCCAGCATCGCCACCAGCCGCTCGAGGTCGCGCCGCAGCAGCGGCTCGCCGCCGGTGAGGCGCAGCTTCGTGACGCCATGCGCGACGAAGATGCCCGCGATGCGGACGATCTCCTCGAAGCCGAGCAGCGACGACTGCGGCAGGAAGGCGTACTGCTTGTCGAACACCTCCTTCGGCATGCAGTAGCTGCAGCGGAAGTTGCAGCGGTCGGTGACCGAGATGCGCAGATCGCGCAGCGGCCGCTGCAGGGTGTCGAGCAGCTCGCCGGTCGGCGCCTGCAGGCGCGCCGGGACGATGGGCAGCTGGGCGCGGTAGCGCAGGTCGGCCAGGGGAATGACTTTGTCGGCCATGGGCCGATTGTGCCTCGCGTGCCCTTGCGCGGCAGGGCTCGCGTCAGGGGCCTGGCGAAAGCGTCTCGGCCTTCGCCGCGACGTTTCGTCCTGGCGGCGGCGCCGCCGCCAGGACCCGCCTGGCGCCGGTGAAGCGCTCGGACCAGTAGGCGAAGCCCATGCTCTCGGTGCGGATCGCCTTGCCGCTGCGCGGCGCATGGACGAAGCGGTTGTCGCCGATGTAGATGCCGACGTGCGAGAAGGTGCGCTTCAGGGTGTTGAAGAAGACCAGGTCGCCGGGCCGCAGCTCGTCGCGGCCCACGGCGACGAGGCCCGGCGCGCTGGCCTGCTCGTCGACCTTGCGCGGCAGGACCAGCCCGAGGCTCGTCTCGAAGACGTGGCGGGTGAAGCCGCTGCAGTCGAAGCCGCCGTCGGCCGACGTGCCGCCCCGCTGGTAAGGGACGCCGACGAAGCCGAGCGCCGCGACCACCATGCTCGAGGCGCGGTCCTGCACCCTTCGCAGCAGCCCCGGCTCTGCAGCGGCGGGCGCGGGCACGGTCTCCGCCACCAGCGCCCTGTCGATGAGCAGCCTGAGCACGGGGTCGAAGGTGTCTTCAGGTGCGGCGAGGGCGAGGCCGCCATGGAGCGAGAGAATGAGGCCCATCCATGCGGAGCGCAGGCGCTGGCGGGAAGCAGGGGCGTCGATTCGCATCGGCGCGCAGCATAGGCGAGGCGCGCCGCCGAAGTCAATCGAACCAGGAGAACGCGATGTTCAAGGCATTGATGCTCGAGAAGGATGACGCAGGCTTTCGCGCCTCGGTCCGCGACGTCGACGAGGGCACCCTTCCCGAAGGCGACGTGCTCGTGCAGGTCGAGTACTCCACGCTCAACTACAAGGACGGCCTCGCGATCACCAACCGCAGCCCCGTGGTCCGGCAATGGCCGATGGTCGCCGGCATCGACGGCGCCGGCACCGTGCTCGAGTCGAGCCATCCCGCGTGGAAGGCGGGCGACCGCTTCGTGATGAACGGCTGGGGCATCGGCGAGACGCGCTGGGGATGCCTCGCGAGCCGGGCCCGCCTGAAGGGAGACTGGCTGGTCGCACTGCCACCGGCGCTCGATGCGCGGCAGGCGATGGCCATAGGCACCGCCGGCTACACCGCCATGCTGTGCGTGCTGGCGCTCGAGCGTCATGGCCTGCGCCCCGGCGACGGCACCGTGCTCGTGACCGGCGCGACGGGCGGCGTCGGCAGCGTCGCGGTCGCCCTGCTGGCGCGGCTCGGCCATCGGGTCGCCGCCGCGACCGGCAAGGCCGACCAGGCCGCCTACCTGCGCGAGCTCGGTGCCGCCGACGTCGTCGACCGGGCCGAGTTCGCAGCCGCGGGCAAGCCGCTGCAGAAGGAGCGCTGGTCGGCCGTGGTCGACGCCGTCGGCAGCCACACGCTCGTCAACGCGCTGGCGCAGACGCGCTACGGCGGCGTCGTCGCCGCCTGCGGGCTTGCGCAGGGGCACGACCTTCCCGGCACGGTGATGCCGTTCATCCTGCGCGGCGTGACCCTGGCCGGCATCGACAGCGTGATGGCACCGCTGCCGATGCGCCAGCAGGCCTGGCTGCGGCTGGCGAGCGATCTCGATCCGAAGGCGCTCGATCTCATCACCGCGGAGATCGCGCTCGGCGACGCGATCGCCAAGGCCACGGCGCTGATGGACGGCCGGGTGCGCGGCCGGGTCGTGGTCCGGATCTAGGACGCGCCGAACCGTTCGCAGGACCCGCGCGCGTCCGGTCTCAGCGGATGAGCCCCGACAGGCGGCGAAACTTCGGATGCTGGCTGGTGCCCAGCCATTCGAAGACGACCATCTCGGTGGTCACGATGTCGGCGCCGAGGCCGCGTGCGCGCTCGGTCGCGGCGAGCCGGTTGTGCGGGTGGCGCGAGCCGACGGCGTCGGCCACCCACTTGACGGCGTGGCCGGCCTCGATCAGCCCGGCCACCGTCTGCATGACGCACACGTGCGCCTCGCAACCGGCGACGACCAGGGTGTTGCGGCCGGCCGGAAGGCGGCGCAGGAACCCGTCTTCGCGCGGCGCCGAGAAGTGGAACTTGGCCAGCACGGTGTCGCAGAGCGCCGCGACCTCGGGGACGAGCGGGCCGAGGCCATCGGGGTTCTCCTCGGTGCCGATGACGTGGATGCACAGCTCGCGCGCCGCGGTGGCGAGCTGCACGCAGCGTCGGATCACGTTCTCGCCGTCGTGGATCGACGGCATGAGCCGCGCCTGCGTGTCGATGAGGAGCAGGGTCGAGTCGTCGGGCTGGCAGAGGATGCTCATGGCGGCTTCACGAAGAGGACCTGGCGCGGATTCTCCGCCACAGGCGTTCGGCCTCGGCACAATCGGCATGCGCCTGCCGGAGACAAGCATGCTGATGACGTCCGCCGAATACCGTGAATCGCTGCGCCGCTACAGGCCGCGCGTCTTCGTCGACGGCCGCAGCGTCGAGATCGTCGCCGACGAGCCGGCCCTGCAGCCCGGCATCAATGCGCTCGGCGTGACCTACGACTTCGCGCAGCGGGAAGGCCTCGCGCCGCTGATGCTCGCCGTGCAGCCATCGAGCGGCAAGACCGTCAACCGCATGCTCCACGTCGACGGCTCGAGCGCGGACCTCCTCAACAAGCTCGAGGCGGTGCGGATCCTCTGTCAGGAGACCGGCTGCGCCCAGCGCTACCTGGTGCACGACGGCATGGCCGCGATCGGCCAGACGGCGGCGCGCATCGACGCCGACAAGGGAACGCGCTACGGCGAGCGCTTCACCGCCTACCTGCACGACGTGCAGGACCGCGATCTGTCGCTCGGCATCGCCATGACCGATGCCAAGGGCGACCGCAGCCGGCGGCCGCACGAGCAGGCGCACGTCGATAGCTACGTGCACATCGTCGAGCGGAGCGCGCAGGGGATCACCATCTCCGGCACCAAGGCGATCGTCACCGGCGCGCCGTACATGCACGAGTTCCTGGTCATGCCCTGCCGCAACATGACCGAGGCCGATGCCGACTTCGCCGTCTGCTGCGCCGTGCCCTGCGATGCCGACGGCATCACCATCGTCGCCCGCCCCGCCGGGCGGCCCGGCGAGAAGGCGGCCCTGTTCTCGAACCGCTACGGCCAATCGACGGGGGTGGTGATCTTCGACCGCGTCTTCGTGCCCTGGGAGCGCGTCTTCCTGGCCGGCGAGTGGGAGCACTCCGGCCACCTCACCTACAGCTACGCCACGCACCACCGGCACACCTGCATCGCGGCGCGAGCCGGCTTCGGCGACCTGCTGATCGGCGCCGGCGCCCTGATGTGCGAGGCGAACGGCTTCGATCCGGGCGAGGAGTCGCACCTGCGCGAGCAGATGGTCCAGCTCATCACCATCACCGAAGGCTTTTATGCCTGCGGCGTGGCGGCCAGCGTCTATGCCTCGGCGGACCCGCTCTCGGGCATCGTCATGCCCGACCCCGTCTTCGCCAACATCGGCAAGCTTCTGCTCGCCAACCAGATCTACGAGATGCACCGGATCGCGCACTACGTATCGGGCGGCCTCATCGTCGCCCTGCCGGGGCCCGACGAGGACCACAACCCGGAGACGTCGGCGCGGCTGGCCGACGTGCTGCGCGCCAACCCGGACGTGCCCTACGACAAGCGCATCCAGGCGGCGCGCTTCCTCGAAGACCTCACCGCCTCCTACCAGGGCGGCTGGTACTCGGTGATCAGCCTGCACGGCGGCGGCTCGCCGGCAGCGATGAAGCAGGAGATCTGGCGCAACTACCCGGTGGGCAACAAGGTCGACCTGGTCGAGCGCCTGCTCGACCGCGGCATCCTCGACGACCCGCGGCGGGCGATCACCGCCAATCGCCAGCCGGGCCGCTGCTGCGATGCCGGCTGCTCGCCGCCGTCGCCGACGACGATGGTCGCGCTGCCGGCCGGAAAGGGCAGGCCATGAACGCACCGAGCGACACCGGTTTCGCCGCCTTCCATCGCCGCTCGATCGAGGACCGCGATGCCTTCTGGGCCGAGCAGGCCGGCCTCGTCGACTGGCAGACGCCGTTCGAGACGGTCTGCGACGCCAGCCGTCCGCCGTTCGTGCGCTGGTTTCCGGGCGGACGGACGAACCTCTGCCACAACGCCGTCGACCGGCACCTCGCGGCGCGGGCCGACCAGCGCGCGCTGATCTACGTCTCGACCGAGACCGACGTCGAGAAGGTCTTCACCTTCGGCGAGCTGCACGCCGAGGTGCAGCGCATGGCGGCGGTCCTTGTCGGCCTCGGCGTCGGCCAGGGCGACCGGGTCCTGATCTACATGCCGATGATCCCGGAGGCGGCGTTCGCGATGCTGGCCTGCGCGCGCATCGGCGCGATCCACTCCGTCGTGTTCGGCGGCTTCGCCAGCCTGAGCCTGGCCAGCCGCATCGACGACGCCGAGCCCGTCATCGTGGTCAGCGCCGACGCCGGCAGCCGGGCCGGCAAGGTGATCCCCTACAAGCCGCTCCTCGACGAGGCCGTCCGCCTCGCGCGGCACAAGCCGGCGAAGGTGCTGCTGGTCGACCGCGGCCTGGCGCCGATGCCGCTCGAGCCGGGCCGCGACCAGCGCTACGACGCGCTTCGTGCAGCGCACCTGGACGACGTCGTCCCCTGCGCATGGGTCGACTCGACGCACCCCAGCTACACGCTCTACACCAGCGGCACCACCGGGCGGCCGAAGGGCGTGCAGCGCGACACCGGCGGCTACGCCGTCGCGCTGGCGGCGAGCATGAAGCACATCTTCTGCGGCCAGGCGGGGGAGACCTATTTCTCTACCAGCGACATCGGCTGGGTCGTCGGCCACAGCTACATCGTCTACGGGCCGCTGATCGCCGGCATGGCCACGATCATGTACGAGGGGCTGCCGATCCGCCCCGACGCCGGCATCTGGTGGCGGCTGGTCGAGAAGTACCGGGTGACGGCGATGTTCAGCGCACCGACGGCGATCCGCGTCCTGCGCAAGCACGACGCCGCGCACCTGCAGGCCCACGACCTGTCGTCTCTGCGGGCGCTGTTCCTGGCCGGCGAGCCGCTCGACGAGCCGACCGCGCGCTGGATCTCCGAGGCGATCGGCAAGCCCGTGATCGACAACTATTGGCAGACCGAGAGCGGCTGGCCGATCCTGACCGTCGCCAACGGGGTCGAGCCGATGCGATCGAGGTTCGGCAGCCCCGGCGTGCCGATGTACGGCTACGACATGCGCCTGCTCGACGAGTCGACCGGGCAGGACATCGTCGAGCCGGGCAGGAAGGGCGTGGTCGTCATCGAGGGACCGACCCCGCCCGGCTTCATGCAGACGATCTGGCGCGCCGACGATCGTTTCGTCGAGACCTACTGGAAGACGGTCCCGGGCCGCTCGGTCTACAGCACCTTCGACTGGGGCATCCGCGACGCCGACGGCTACTGGTTCATCCTCGGCCGCACCGACGACGTCATCAACGTCGCCGGGCATCGGCTCGGCACGCGCGAGATCGAGGAGAGCATCTCGAGCCATCCCAACGTCGCCGAGGTGGCCGTCGTCGGCGTCGCCGACGCGCTCAAGGGGCAGGTGGCGATCGCTTTCGTCATTGCCCGCGATGCCTCGGCCCTGGTCGACGCCTCGGCCCGCCTGCGGCTCGAGGGCGAGGTCATGAAGACGGTCGATTCGCAGCTCGGCTCGCTGGCCCGACCGGCCCGCGTCCATTTCGTCGCCATGCTGCCGAAGACGCGCTCCGGCAAGCTCCTCCGGCGGGCTTTGCAGGCGATCTGCGAGGGGCGCGATCCGGGCGACCTGACGACAATCGACGATCCGGCCGCACTTCAGCAGATCGTCGCCTCGCTGAAGTCGGGAAGGGCCGAGGCCTAGCGTCGTCCCGCAAGCCGCTGCGGAGGCCTCAGAATCCAGCCCACGACGCCATTCCACGCCATCACGAGGTTCCGATGAAGCTCTCCCGCCTGCTCTCATTCACCTTCGCCCTGCTCGTCGCCACCGGTGCCGCCCAGGCCCAGCAGTTCTTCCGCATCGGCACCGGCGGCACCGCCGGCACCTACTACCCCGTCGGCGGGATGATCGCCAACGCCGTCTCCCAGCCGGGCAAGATCGCCGCCACCGCCCAGGCCAGCAACGGCTCGGTGGCCAACGTGACCGGCATCGCCGGCGGCGCGATGGAGTCGGGCTTCTCGCAGGCCGACGTCGCCACCTGGGCCTACAAGGGCACCGGGCTCTACGAGGGCAAGCCGAACGTGCCGGGCCTGCGCCTGATCGCCAACCTGTACCCGGAGAGCGTGCACGTGGTGGTGAAGAAGGGCTCGGGCATCAAGAGCGTGGCCGACCTGCGCGGCAAGCGCGTCGCCCTCGACGAGCCGGGCTCGGGCACGCTGGTCAACGCCCGCGCCATCCTCGCCGCCTACGGCCTGAAGGAAGCCGACATCAAGCCCGAGTACATCAAGCCGAACCAGGCCGGCGACAAGATGAAGGACGGCGCCCTCGACGCCTTCTTCTTCACCGGCGGCTCGCCGGCCGGCGCCATCGCCGAGCTGGCCTCGGCCGGCACCGGCATCGAACTGGTGCCGATCGACGGCAAGGAGGCCGATGCGCTGCGGGCGTCGAGCCCCTTCTTCGCGCCCGACGTCATCGCCGCCGAGACCTACAAGGGCGTCGGGCAGGTGAAGACGCTGGCCGTCGGCGCCCAGTGGGTCACCGGCGACAAGGCCGATGCCAACACGGTCTACGAGATCACCAAGGCCCTGTTCTCGGACGCGGCGCAGAAGCAGCTCGCCGCCGGCCACGCCAAGGGCAAGTTCATCACCAAGGAGAACGCCGTCAAGGGCGCCGGCATCCCGTTCCATCCGGGCGCCGAGAGGTTCTACAAGGAAGCCGGCCTGCTGAAGTGACCGTCAGGTCATCCTGAGCGCAGCGAAGGATCCCGGAGCGCGGCGGATGCCCGCGGCGGTACTGGACGACCGCGAGCTGCAGGCGCTCGAGGCGCGTCTCGATCCCGAGATGCGCTTCCGGCCGCTGGCGGCGCCGGCGGCGACGATCGTCGGCGCGCTGCTGATCGCGCTCTCGCTCTTTCACTACTACACGGCGGGCTTCGGCCTGCTGCAGGAAGTCACGCACCGCGGCGTGCACCTGGCGCTGGTGCTGGGCCTCATCTTCCTGGTCTTCCCGCATCGGCAGGCGCTGCTCGAGAAGAGCGCCGTGCACAGCTGGGCGCGCCCGGGCGGCGTGCCCTGGCTCGACTGGCTGCTCGCCGTCGGCGTCGCCGCCTCGGTGCTCTATATCCCGTACATCTTCGACGACCTGACGTTTCGGGTCGGCAACCCGCTGGCGATCGACGTCGTCATGGGCACGATCCTGATCGTCGCCCTGCTCGAGGCGACGCGGCGCAGCATGGGCTGGCCGCTGCCCATCATCGCGTTGCTGTTCATGGCCTACGCGCTGTTCGGGCCGATCTTTCCGGGCCTTCTCCAACACGCCGGCAACAACTGGAGCCAGCTCGTCAACCACCAGTACCTGACGAGCCAGGGCATCTACGGCGTCGCCGTCGGCGTCGTCGCCACCTACGTCTTCCACTTCGTGCTCTTCGGCGTGCTGGCGACGCGGGTCGGGCTGGGCCAGCTCTTCCTCGACGTCGCCTCGACGGTGGCCGGTCGCTATGCCGGCGGGCCGGCGAAGGTGAGCGTGTTCGGCTCGGCGATGTTCGGCATGCTGAGCGGGTCGTCGGTGGCCAACGCGGTGACGGTCGGTTCGCTGACGATTCCGGCCATGATCCGCGTCGGCTACAAGCGCGAGTTCGCGGCCGCCGTGGAGGCGGCCTCGTCGACCGGCGGCCAGATCACGCCGCCGGTGCTTGGCGCCGCGGCGTTCCTGATGATTGAGTTTCTCGCCATCCCGTACGGCAAGGTCATCGCTGCCGCCATCGTGCCGGCCTTCATGCACTTCTTCGGCGTCTTCATGCAGGTGCACTTCGAGGCCAAGCGCTTCGGCTTGCGCGGCCTCACGGAAGACGAGATGCCGAGGCTGCGCGAGTCCTTCCGCCAGCGCTGGCCGACCCTGATTCCGCTGTTCCTGCTCATCGGCATCCTCGTCGCCGGCCGCACGCCCTACCTGGCCGCCTTCACCGGCATCAGCTCGTGCGTGATCGTCGGCCTGACGACGAAGACCGAAGGCAACTCGCCGCGCCACTGGGCGCTTCTGGTGGCTTTGCATGCGGTGCTCGTGGTGCTGGTGTTCGCCGACCTGCCGAGCGCCGAGTGGAAGCTCGGCGTCTTCGCGGCGGCGGCGCTGGCCACGCCGATCCTGCTGCGCGCGTTGAACGTGCAGGGCCGGATCGGCGCGCCGGTGCTGATCGAGGCGCTTGCCACCGGCGCCAAGTACGCTCTTGCCGTCGGCGCGGCCGCGGCAACGGTGGGCATCGTCATCGGCGTCGTCACCCTCACCGGTGTCGGCTTCAAGCTGAGTACCATCATCACCGGCGCGGCGCAGGCGACGGCCGGCGGCGTCGGCGGCTGGTTGCCAGAGTCGCTGGTCGATCCGAAGTCGCTGACGCTCTTCGTCGCTCTGGTCATGACCGGGCTCGTCTGCATCCTGCTCGGCTGCGGGATCCCGACCACGGCCAACTACATCATCATGGTCACGGTGGCGGCGCCGACGCTGGTGCTGCTCGGGGTCGAGCCGCTGGTGGCGCACTTTTTCGTCTTCTACTACGGCGTGCTCGCCGACATCACGCCGCCGGTGGCGCTGGCCGCGTACGCGGCGGCGGGCATGGCCGGCAGCGATCCGTTCAAGACCGGCAACATGGCCTTCCGCCTCGGCATGGCCAAGGTGCTGGTGCCGTTCGTGTTCGTCTTCTCGCCGTCGCTGCTGATCGTCGCCCAGGGATTCACGCTGTACGCCTTCGCCGTCACCTTCGCTTCCTGCATCTTCGGCATCACGCTGCTCGCCGCGGCGCTGTCGAAGTTCATGCTCGTGGAGCTGACGCGCACCGAGCAAGCCGTCCTCACAGTTGCCGCCTTGACGATGATCTTCCCGGGCTTGACGCCGTTGCTGCTGGGGGCGGCGCTTGCGGCGCCTATCGTCGTGCGCCAGTTCATCGCCCTGCGGCGACAGCGAGCGGCGTCGCCGGCGTGACCGCCGGCGTGGTGGCTACAGAACTTCCGACGCGAAGTCGGCCAGGCGCGATCGCTCGCCGCGGGCCAGCGTGACGTGTCCGGAGTGGGCCCAGCCCTTGAAACGATCCACCGCGAACGTGAGGCCGGAGCTGCCTTCGGTGAGGTAGGGCGTGTCGATCTGCGCCAGGTTGCCGAGGCAGACGATCTTCGTGCCGGGGCCGGCGCGCGTGATCAGCGTCTTCATCTGCTTTGGCGTCAGGTTCTGCGCCTCGTCGATGATGACGAACTTGTTGAGGAAGGTGCGGCCGCGCATGAAGTTCAGGCTCTTGATCCTGATCTTCGAGCGGACGAGGTCGTTGGTCGCGGCGCGGCCCCATTCGCCGGCACCGCTGTCGGTCTTGGAGAGGACCTCGAGGTTGTCGTCGAGGGCGCCCATCCAGGGGCTCATCTTCTCCTCCTCGGTGCCGGGCAGGAAGCCGATGTCCTCGCCGACCGGCACGGTCACGCGCGTGACGATGATCTCGGTGTAGCGGCGGTCGTCCATCACCTGGCTCAGCCCGGCGGCCAAGGTCATCAGCGTCTTGCCGGCGCCTGCGGTGCCGGTGAGGGTGATGAAGTCGCAGTCCGGGTCCATCAGCAGGTTCA